>CAXTDO010000064.1:3971-14131 GCA_964242315.1 uncultured Flavihumibacter sp. | reverse complement strand
TCTGTTAACTTCGGTTTCTCTCATGAAGTATCTTTATAAAGGAATCAATCAAAAATACAATTATGAAAATAGCTGTTGCCAACGGAGATGGAATAGGCCCGGAGATTATGAAAGCAGTACTTAGCATTTTTGAAGCCAACAAGGCACCGCTTGAATATGAGTATGTTGATATGGGTAAATGGGTTTTTGATAAAGGCTTCTCAAACGGTATGACTCCCAGGGCCCAGCAGATCATTGAAACCCATGGCATACTGTTTAAAGGTCCGATGGAAACGCCAAAAGGCAAAGGTGTTAAAAGCATCAATGTTACAGCCCGTAAAACATGGAATACCTATGCCAATAAAAGAGTGTTCCAGACGCTTCATGGTGTGAACACACTTTTTTCTAAAGCAGGAATTTTAATTGATATTACTGTGGTACGTGAAAATATAGAAGATACCTATGGCGGTATTGAGCACATGCTTACTCACGATGTAGCATTAAGCCGTAGGTTCATTACCAGACCTGGAAGCCTTCAACTGATTAAATACGCATTTGAAATGGCAACGAAGAAAGGAACCAGACGGATCACCTGTGTGCATAAGGCTAATATCATGAAGCTTACCGATGGCCTGTTCCTGGAATGCTTTCAGGAAGTTGCCAAAGATTATCCTGACCTGCATGCAGATGATATCATTGTTGATGATCTTGCCATGAAACTCGTGGTTCGTCCGAATGAGTTTGATGTGCTGGTACTGACCAACCTCCAGGGCGACATCATTTCCGATCTTTGCGCCGGCCTTGTTGGTGGTTTGGGATTCGCGCCCAGCGCAAATATCGGTGATCATATTTCTATTTTTGAAGCGGTACACGGAACGGCTCCTGACATTTCCGGAAAAAACATTGCAAATCCAACAGCCTTATTGTTAAGCGGCATCTCCATGTTACGGCATCTTGGTTTTATGCAAAACGCGGCAGTGATAGAAAATGCATTACTCTTTACGCTTGAAAGCGGTGTTCACACGGGCGATTTTGGCGATAAAAGCATCCCCTCTTCCAATACTACCGAATTTGCGGAAGCCATTATAAGTAATTTTGGAAAAACGCCTGAGAGTGGCGCCAGGCCGTTGTTACCGAACCTGAATGTTACGCCTACCTTCTTTAAGCTGAATCAAAATGCCATGATGGAATCTGTTGAAATAGGTGCGGAAAAAATTATGGGCGCTGATTTCTTTATTGAAAGTAACGAGCAGCCCATGGCCATCGCACACAAATGCTTACGACATGCAGGAATAAAATTTAAACTGATCAATATAAGCAACCGTGGCACGCAAGTATGGCCAACCGGCTCTGTATATACAAACCTTGTAAATAAGTACAATGTACGTTTTGAAAGCCTTGATGATATACCATTAAACCAGAACGATATTTCGGGTCTTTATGTTAGCTTAAGCGGTGATTTTAAAATTTGCTCGTCGGAATTACTGTTGATGTGGGGAGATAAGAAAGCTTATAGCCTGGCACAGGGACAGTAGCTGTCAGGTATCAGGTTTGAGGTTAATTAAACTGACAATTAGCTCTTAAGTCTTTTCACTAAATGAACTATTGTAATGCAATGTCGTTGAATTATGGATTAGCGCTTTTAACAGGTATCTCTTGTGTCCTTTGTGGCTTACCTTTGTGCTCCTTGTGGTTAAAAAAACTTCTGTAATTCAAAGACCCTATTTACCACAAGGGGCACAAAGATAAGCCACAAAGGACACGAGGAATGCTGACAAATTTGTATTTTTAAACATGAAAAACTACAAAGTTAATTGTTACTTCTTGCTGATAGCTGACAGCTATACCTTCCTGGAATTCTTATAACCATTCTTTAGCAGCCATTGCATTACTTTATCGCGTTGGTCGCCCTGGATGATTATCTGACCGTCTTTTACTGAGCCACCGGTGCCGCAGTGTGTTTTTAATTTTTTCCCAAGTTCCTCAAGGTCATTTTCTTCTCCGGAAAAACCTTCTACAAGCGTTACGGCTTTGCCGGCTCTTTGTTTCGTATCAAGTCTTACTTTTAATTTCTGCTGCTCAGGTTGTATTGTTTCCTTACTGGCGTGTTCATCAGAAGTGAACTTAAAATCAGGGTTAGTAGAAAAGATAATTCCGTCGTTACTACTATTTTTTTTCTTACTCATGTAAGTTTGTTTCAGGTTCGAACCATCAGTTTAAATGATTCAGGTTAAATTATTACGGCCTTCAAACTTAGGTCCAGGCTCTTGGCCTGGTGAATGAGGGCTCCAACGCTTATATAGTCTACGCCGGTTTCGGCATAACTTACAATATTATCCAGGTTTATTCCGCCACTGGATTCGGTTTCAAATTTTCCGTCTATTATTTTAAGTGCTTCTGCAATTTGATCAGGATTGAAATTATCCAGCATTATACGGTCTACCTTACCTATGGCAACCACCTGCTTTACATCTTCTATACTTCTGGTTTCAATTTCGATTTTTAATCCCGGTTTTTTATTTTGTACGTATTCTCTGGCTCCTGAAATTGCTTTTTCCAAACTTCCGCAAAAATCAATGTGGTTGTCCTTTAACATAATCATATCGTACAGGCCAAAACGATGATTCGTACCTCCGCCGATTCTTACAGCTTCCTTTTCAAGTAAACGAAAATTAGGAGTAGTTTTTCTGGTGTCAAGTATTCTTGTATGATAACCCTTGAGCTTATCTACATATTGGCGCGTTAATGTTGCAATGCCACTCATCCGCTGCATGCAGTTCAATACAAGTCTTTCGCATTGCAGGATTGTTTGTATGGAAGCGTCCACTTCAAAAGCTTTTTCTCCGGCCTGCATAATATCACCATCGCTTTTGTAAGGAGTAAAAATAGACCTGGTATCCTTCAATACAAATATCAGCCTCGCTACTTCCATCCCGGCAAGTATTCCATTCTGCTTAATCTTCAATACCGCCCTGCCTTTTGCAGTTGGCGGTATCACACTTAGAGTGGAATGATCTCCGTCGCCCACATCTTCTTTCAATGCAGATTCTATTAAATTTCGCAATTGATCATCGAACACAGGCATATACAAAGCTAAATAAATCCGGTAAGAGAAATTATTAATTAAGAAACCAAAAAAAAACCTTGCATTAATGATGCAAGGTTGTAGGTAAGAATGAAAATTATTAATCAGTTTTTTGAAAGTTTATATCATGTAAATATTGCTTATCTCCTTTCTGTTTCATAATCAGAGTAGTTCGGTAATTGCCATTTTTTGTTTGCAATGTACCTATGCAATAATTGGTACCACCGCTTTCACTTTTATACTTTAGATCAAAGTTACGTACTCCATTACTGCCAAAGAAGTCTTTAATGATCATTTCTGCCTGTGTTCGGCTGTAATTGTCACTTTTATCAGGAAGACCAATATCTACTCTTGAATCAAAGTATTTAGAAAGCTGGGAAGCATTGCCAGATTTAAGAGCGGTAAGTACATCATCTATTTCAAGCGTTTCAATATTCACAAAGGATGATAACAGAACAGTACATAGGAGTAACAAAAAAACCAAAGACCTTTTCATTATATAATTTTTACTTTTGATGTATTCATAAGGTATTAACGGCGGAAACTTGCTAAAAACATGCCAATATGAAGTTATCTATATAAATACCACTAACAGGGTATAACCTTAAGAACTTATTATAAAATTTCTGTAAATAAATTAGTTTCGTACAATGGATAGTAAAAAAGTAATTCTAGTTATAATGGACGGATGGGGATTAGGAAAGGTTGCGTCAAGTGATGCAATTGCACATGCGAACACACCATTCGTAAAATCTTTATATTCCAGATATTCGAATGCTACCCTGATAGCATGTGGAGAAGCGGTAGGATTGCCGGAGGGACAGATGGGAAACAGTGAAGTTGGTCATTTAAATTTAGGAGCCGGCAGAATAGTATACCAGGAATTACAGCGAATAAATGTTGCTATAAAGAGTGGTGAATTTTATAAAAATGAGGCCTTACTTAATGCGGTTCGTCATGCAAAAGATAATAGCAAGCCATTGCACCTGATTGGCTTGGTAAGTGACGGAGGGGTGCATTCACACATTAATCATCTGGAAGCTATTACTTCTTTTTGCGCAACAGAAGGCTTGAAGGATGTGTTTATTCATGCTTTTACTGACGGAAGAGACACTGATCCAAAAAGCGGTTTGCACTTCTTATCTGAACTCCAGGAACATCTAAACAAAACGGTTGGTAAAATTGCCAGTATAAGCGGACGATATTATGCAATGGATCGCGATAAGCGATGGGAACGCGTTAAGCTTGCATATGATGCCATTGTAAAAGGAACCGGTGAAACAGCGGTAGATGCTGTAGCTGCAATTCAAAGTTCCTATGATAAGAACATTACCGACGAATTTATTAAACCTACAGTTATAGTGGGAGAAAACCAGGTTCCTGTTGCAGTTATTAAAGATGGAGACGTTGCCATTTGCTTTAATTTCAGAACAGATCGCTGCCGCGAAATCAGTGAGGTGATTACCCAAACTGATATGCCTGCTTTCGATATGAAAAAAGTAAATATCAATTACACAACAATGGCAGAGTATGATAAAACTTTTTCCAATGTTAATGTAATTTTTGAAACTGATAACCTGGTCAATACCTTAGGAGAAGTACTTGCATTAAACGGTAAGCAGCAGGTACGAATGGCTGAAACGGAGAAATATCCTCATGTTACTTTTTTCTTCAGCGGTGGCAGAGAAGTTCCTTTTATTGGAGAGAGAAGAATTATGGTTCCTTCACCAAAAGTTGCTACTTATGATCTGCAGCCGGAAATGAGCGCTTATCCGCTCACAGATGCAGCTATTGCAGAAATAGAAACTAAAGTAGCAGATTTCATTTGTTTAAATTTTGCGAATGCAGATATGGTGGGTCATACCGGAGTATGGGAAGCTGTGATAAAAGCTGTAGAAACAGTTGATGCCTGTGTAAACAGGCTTGTTACTACTGCACTGGCGAATGGATACACCATATTTCTTACTGCAGATCATGGTAATGCAGATCATATGATTAATGATGATGGAACGCCTAATACACAGCATTCATTAAACCTGGTTCCTTTTTTTATAATAGATAACGAGTGGAAAGAAGATATAAATCCGGGAAAGCTTGGCGACCTGGCACCCACAATTCTCACTATGATGAACTTACCTATACCAAAGGAAATGAGCGGTAGCGTTCTTATAAGAGTTTAATACCGGTAAAACAATTGATTCTTACGTCAGCCGTCAGCTATCTGCAGTCAAGTCAATACAGGTTGAAATAAATTCAAAAAACTTACTAAAGAAAATAGATAAGTATATTATCTTTACCTTTTCTCACTAGCCATACAATAAAAGCCCCAAAATCTGCTTATTAAGAAACTGATCAAAATCATATTCTTAACGTTTTTCTTTATCTAACTACCCTGTTTTAAAGCAATCTGGAAAATTATGCTGTGTAAAGCAGCAAAGAATTATAAAAATTGTCTTAAATTACAGGTAACCAAACGGTATATATGACCGAGGAAGCCATTTTACAAGGATGTTTACGAAATGAATCTACTGCCCAAAAGGAGTTATATAATAGGTATAGCCCTAAAATGCTGGCAGTATGTTATAGGTTTGGACACAACAGAGAAGATGCGGAAGATATGCTTCAGGAAGGCTTTATAAAAGTTTTTTCTCAGATACATACTTTCCGTAACCAGGGTGCATTCGAAGGATGGGTGCGCAGAATTATCGTTCACACATGTATTAACAATCTCAAAAAGAATAAAAAATTTAATGAGAGTGTCGATATCATTCACGCCACCACGTTACAGGTACGTGAAGAAAGTGTGCCTTCTATTGTACAGGCAAAACAGGTGGTGGAATGCATACGTTTATTACCATTAGGTTATCGGACTGTTTTAAATCTGTATGCAATTGAAGGATATTCTCATAAGGAAATTTCCGTTATGCTGGAAATTGAAGAAAGTACCAGCCGGTCACAGTATACCCGTGCAAAACAAATGTTGGAAGACATTTTAGTCCGTAAAAAGATACTGCAAAAATCTAAGGAAAAATCTGGATTTTTTGCTGCTTTTGGCGGATAATATTAAGTATAGAATATAATTCGGAAAATTTCAATACCCATACTAACACATACTGCTAAAGAGATTTAAAATGGAGAGAGATTTAGATAATGATGAATTTGAACTTTTTCTAAAACAGAAAGCCGATCAGTACAAACTATATCCATCAGATAAAAGCTGGAAAGGGATTTATAATGCTTTACATCCAGGTATGAAATGGTTTAAGATTGGAGGTTCTTTATTGGTTTTTAGTACACTGTTCATTATTTATCAGGAAACATCTTTTTTTAGTTCTTCCGCCTCGTCTCTTAAGAAAAACGTTTCTACTGGTTCAACACTGTTGCACAATCCGGTTGAGCGAGAAGGTATTACACCTCTCAGCGCATCTTTACAAACGAAGTCTGCTAATATGCAACCAGTGACTACTCAGAAGTTAGCCGCAGTCATAGATGACAAAGTTACTTCCGAAGCGGCAGGTTTGTTAAATCCTTCTAACGAACCGGCATCGTCTGTCTTATCTACCAGTGCTAACGCATCATCATCGAAATTATCTATATCCAATAACCTTATTCACGGTTTTGTGTTACATAACGATAATGTTTTAAACCTGCAGGTTCCGGTTAATGTTGCAATTCCCGCTAATCAGGTAACTGTTGTTGCAGAGCAATACAAATCATCCGATATAACTCCAGGTTACGATATTTCAAAACCCATAACATCAACTGTAATCGGGAATACCCTTCCTCTTGAAGAAAAGGTGGCTGTTAAAGAATTAAACTGGCTTCAGGAGATGGCAGCCATTAAACTAACTTCTCATAAAAAAAGCAAGTTTAATTTGCAATTTTATTTTTCTCCAACAGTTAGTTACCGGCGTTTGGCTGATAATCAAAATGTCTCCCATTCCAGCATCTTAAATACTCCTGCTGTTTCAAGAGATCTTAATATTAACCGGTATGTTGATCATAATCCTGCAATAGGTGCAGAGTTGGGATCAAACATTTTATTTGCTGTCACCAGGAACTTTACTTTAAAATCGGGCGTACAGCTTAATTACTCCCGATACAATATCAAAGCTTTTAAATTTGTTTATGAAAAGGCTTCTATAGCGCTTAATACCGCAGGACATGTTACAGATACGATCTCTTCCTATACTTCATTAAGAAATTTCAGTGGGTATGCCCCGGAAGAATTACAAAATCAATATTTACAGGTTTCTGTACCGGTTGGCGCTGAATTAAAACTGCTTGGAAATAAGCGGCTGCAGTTTAGTATTGCGGGTACTATACAACCTACCTTTTTATTATTCAGTGATACTTACCTGCTTTCAACAAATTATTTAAATTACACCAAAGAACCTTCACTTATAAGAAAATGGAATGTACATTCCAGCGCTGAAGCATTTTTGTCTTATAAGATAGGCGGCCTGCGGTGGCAACTTGGGCCTCAGTTCAGATATCAACTGATGTCTTCATTTAATGATCGTTATCCTATTAAAGAATATTTGTTTGAGTATGGTGTTAAATTCGGTATTAGTAAAACATTAAGGTAATTTCTCTGTTATAAATTTCAAACCGCTACTTTTATAAGTAGCGGTTTTTTTATGTAATTGATTTACTTTTATACATGAAGAAATTGATTTTGATCCCGTGTAGCTGCTGGCTTTTCGCATGTACAAATAATGTAAAGCCTACTGATACAGACCCTGCCATACTTTCTCAGGATCACGAATTCTTTCCTGTAAATGCGTTTCTAAAAGGTGAGGTAAATGAAGTAGATTCTTTTAAATTTCCTGTACGTAAATATAATACTGTTAATAGTCAGACAGATTCTGTGTTGATATCACCGGAAGAATTCCATTTGTTGGCCAGTGAATTTACAAAATACGACATCAATAATCCTTCTATAAAAAAATTTTATAAGGAAACAAGTTTTGCTGATCAGTCTATTCCTAATGTTACCTTCAATTATTCAACGCGCAATAAAGATCTTCCTCTTCAAAGAATGGATATAATTGTTAACCCCGATCCGGTTTTAAGTGATCAGGTTAAAAGCGTTTATATTGAAATAATCAATACTTCTGGTGATACATCAGTTATTAAAAAATTATATTGGAAAACAAATAAATATTTTCAAATAATCAGTAGCAAGCAAGCCATTGGCAGTCCTGCATTATACAGTCAGGTTAAGGTAAGCTGGAGTTTTGCCGATTAAACACTTATCTACTCAATCTTATTTTACTTTATAAATGAATATCCAGGATTTTCAGAATATTGCTCATACCATCCCACATCAACCAGGCATTTATAAATATTATGATGCCAGTGAAGAATTGTTATATGTAGGCAAAGCAAAGAGTCTCCGTAAGCGTGTAGGATCTTATTTCAGCAAAGCATTCAGCAATTATAAGACACATGAATTAGTTAATCGCATTCATCACATTGAGTTTACAATTGTTGATTCCGAACAGGATGCCTTCCTGCTCGAGAATTTGCTTATAAAGCAATATCAGCCCCGGTTTAATATCAATTTAAAAGATGATAAAACCTACCCTTATATTGTTATAAAAAAGGAGCCCTTTCCAAGAGTTTTTTTAACAAGACGCAAAATCGAAGATGGTTCAGAATACCTTGGCCCATTTACATCTGTGGCCAAAGTGAGAGAACTTTTAGATTTTATTAAACAAAACATTCAGCTAAGAACATGCAAACTAAATCTCACAGAAAATAATATTAAAAAGAAGAAATTCAAAGTATGTCTTGAATATCATCTGGGCAACTGCAAAGGGCCTTGTGAAGCACTACAGGAGCATGATGATTACATGCACCAGTTAGGGCAGTTAAAAAACTTCATGAAAGGAAATCTAAGCCCGGTTATACAACATTTTAAAGCTGAGATGAAAAGCTACTCCGAACAATTGCAGTTTGAAAAAGCTGATATCACAAGAAAAAAGATTGAGCATCTTGAAAACTACCGCGCTAAATCTATTATTGTAAGTAAACACCTCAGTAACCTGGACGTATTCTCTATTTTGAAAGATGGTGATATTGCGTATGTAAATTACCTGGCCATTCAAAACGGCGCTATAGTTCAAACTCATACCACTCAATTTGAAACTCATCTTGAAGAAACAAATGAAGAAGTGCTCGCCTTTGCAATTGCTCAGTTAAGGCCCCTTTTCAATAATGTAGCTACTGAAATAATAGTACCCTTTGAAATAGATTATCCCGAAGAAGGCGTTATTATAACTGTTCCAAAAGGTGGCGAAAAAAAGAAGTTGTTAGACCTTTCGGAAAAGAATGTAAATTATTTTAAAGAAGAAATACGGAGAAAGAAAACATTACAGCTTGAAGGAACCACTGATGTTGAAAAAAGGAAAGTACTATTTCAACTTCAGGAAGACCTGCAGCTTTCAGAATTGCCGGTGCACATAGAGTGTTTCGACAACTCGAATTTTCAGGGGAGCTACCCGGTGTCGGCTATGGTGTGCTTTAGAGAAGGCGTTCCAAGTAAAAACGATTACCGGCATTTCAATGTTAAGACTGTAACGGGAATTAATGATTTTGCCACTATGAAGGAAGTGGTATTTCGCCGCTATAAACGTTTAACTGAGGAGTTGAAACCGCTTCCTCAATTGATTATAATAGATGGCGGAAAAGGGCAGTTAAGCGCTGCCATGGAGAGTACCAGGGAATTACAAATAGAGGGCAAATCAACCGTTGTAGGCCTTGCAAAAAATGAAGAAGAGATATTTTTTCCTGGCGATAAAGAGTCGATAAAATTACCTTACAATAGTGAAAGTCTTAAATTAATCAGAAGGATCCGGGATGAAGTACATCGTTTTGGCATAACCTTTCACCGTAAAAAGCGAAGCAAGGGAACGTTTAAAAATGAATTGGAAAATATTAAGGGAATAGGTGAAAATTCGGCAAATCTGCTCTTGAGAACATTTAAATCGGTTAATAAAATAAGGGAGGCGAAAGAGGAAGAACTGGTCGAAATTTTAGGCAAATCAAAAGCTACAATTGTATGGCAGTATTTTAATAAAGACACCCAAAA
>CAXTDO010000064.1:0-3961 GCA_964242315.1 uncultured Flavihumibacter sp. | reverse complement strand
TATCACATAGTAATAATGATGTGAACCTAGCTCCTTGATTATCATTAAAAAACAAGGGGCCAGGATAAAAATCCAGCCCCGTTTTAAAATCCAATATCCTATGAAAAACCATTGTAAAAATAATGAAACAATTCTATCAAACAATAGCCGTAAGAGGGTATTTTAATTTATTTTATCTCAAATTGATCAGAAACAATAACTATTTAAATAGTAAAATTACGGTACCTAAAATCTATAAAAATGACTGGCGGTCGAGTTGCGATTCAAATGCTTAGCAGTAAATAATTATTTTAATTAAAAAAGCCCCTCTTCGGGGCTTTTTTAATTATATTTTAATGATCCTTTTTAATAAGACCATAGGTCTTGTTCATAATTAAATATCTTGTCTTTTATATTATCTCCTTCCAGGAGTCTTAATATAGGATCCTTTATATAATTTCCTATATATTGATCATAGCGATTATCATAAGTGGACTTAATAATACGGCTGGTAAACATACGACTTTCAAATATTTCTTCCCAGCTTGAACGAGCTCCATAATTTTTTCCATTGTATGCTTCATATTTAGCCAGCATTGGCCTTAAATCAGGATAATATACCCAAAACAGTGGTGTAACGTCCCGGTAGCTCCCATCTTCATTACGGATGGTTTTCAATGGAGCTATGCCCAATATACGTACATGCATCCTGGCCGATTCTTTATCAAATACCCAATCTTCCTTGAGCCAGTATTTCTGAACGGTACTATCCGGATTGAATTCTTCGGATATAACAGAATCCTTCATAATACCTTTCGTTCCATCCGGATCCTGTGCCCAATCCGGTACAGTGATCTTTTTAGCATCACCTATCAACTGTTTTGTTATCTCAGCTACCGTTATTGGAGTGGTAAACCGGTCATCAATGGGACTGAATGCGGATATTTCTCCTGTTTTAATATGGTTAAGTAAAATGCTGATAAACCTTTGGTTACCGTTGTCTTCATCGGCCCTGTATAGAAAAGCAAGGTTCATTTTTTCATGAACATCAATTTCACGCCATAACCTTTGCTGATACACTGCATCGTCTTCACGGATGTATTCATAATTAAGGGGGGTAATATCTTTAACAGGATTACGATCCACTATGTTATCCTGACGCAAGCTTTTACGAACTGTATCAAGTTTTAAAGTTTGAGGGGCAACTGCCACTGGAGTAGTATCTTTTACAGGTTCTACCAACTTAGCTCCCGCATTTCCCGTATTTCTGTTAGTAGTAGTTTTCTTGGCAGTAGATGCACGTTTTTTTACAACACGTTTTGTTTGAGCATGTAAAGATTGACCACCTAATGCTGCAAAAACTACTAATAGTATAATTTTAAAAAACTTGCTATTCATTTTGTTGGTTTATTTAAGTTGAAAAACAACTGCCGGAATATCTCGCATACCATCCGGACCTTTCACTTTTATGTTATCAAAGAATATTGAAGAACCTGGTGTTGCCCTGTTTATAATAGCAGCCGCTTGGCCGGTCCAGCGTGCTCCTTCATTAGAAGCTGATTCATATTTCTGAAAAGCACCGCCGTTTGCACCAACAGTGTAGCTAACTACCTGAAAGGTTACGTCAAAATCAGCATCCTGGCCTAGCTTTGCAAAGAGTCCGCCGGTTGCTTTAAATTGAGCAGAAGAAATAGATCCGCCTTTATTCACGCCTACCATCCCCTGAGGATCAGGTAATTTTTTTACCCTCATTTCAAAAGGAGTGGTTTTACCGTTTACAGATACGTTGATATTAGCCCTGCCTGGTGATCCTTTTGGAGTGATAGCATAACGTCCACCACCCAAAGATTTAATGTCTCCTGAACCAGAAAACCTGACATCCATTTTTTCAAGCCCGGCAGAGCCTGCTGATATATTAAGAGGATTTTCTACTCCAATGTACAATACATTCATTTTTTCAAGAAATACGGAAGCTCCGGAAGGTACACCTACAGTGTATTTGATTTGTCTTTCCAGTGTGCCTGTAGAACCATCAGGTTTGGTATACCTGATATTTATTCCAACGGATCTTTCACCTGCACCACTGACGGTTGTTTTATAAATTGCCTTTCCTTCGGTTAATGGAAGTGTAGAACCACCTATTGAAATAACAGGCGTTGCTGCCTTGCTATACGCTCCTATACCAGCAGTAATCTCAAGATTATCACCAGGCATAAGGTAAGTTGCATTTGTTCCTATCAATGGCTGAAATTCATCAAAAACAACTTTTACAGTACCAACCTGACTTAAAAAATAATCCACTACCTGTGCTTCTGAACTTTTTACATCATTCTGGAATTTGCTCAAAATAGTCATTGCCGCGATAGTTGGCGTCATGTGAAAATAAGCGTTTGACCAGTCAGTGCTGTCGCTTCCGGTTTGAGATTTAGGTGTAGTAAGATCAAGCGGAAAGCTTTTCTCCAACTGAGCCCGTTTTTCAGCAACACTTTTCTTTATAATAGGATCTGAAAATTTTGAAGGATCTACTGTAGCAAGAATTTTAGTTCTGAAATCCTTTAGTTTGTCATACAATTCCTTACCCTTGCCTTCTTCAACAAGCAGCCGGGAAGAAGCTTCCAGGTCATCATCATTAAACTTTTCAACTCCATCTTCAACTTTAAGGTTGGATTCGACCTTGAGCTGTTGCTTGAGATTGTCTATAAAACTGTTAACGCCTGAAGACAGAGATTTAGCCTGTAAAGCATAAGGCTGCCAAATCTTCGCTTTCTCTGCGGTTTTGGGATCTTTTAGCAATTCTTCAAACGATCCATAGGCTGAAGTATTTTTAGCGTCAATCACTCCGTTAGCATTATTGATGCTGGTATTTACAGTTCTGAAAGCATTTAAAATTTCAGTAGATACATTCAGTGCCAGCAGTGCCGTGAGCACCAGATACATCATATTGATCATCTTCTGCCTGGGCTCTTTAGGTAAAGCCATTTACTTTATTATTTAAGTTTTTCAACAATTATTTTACTCATTCTCACACAATAAACATCACAAATCAAAACTTATGATCTTCCCTGCATAGCACTAAGCATGTTACCGTAGATATTATTAAGGTTGCTCAGGTTTTTAGCAAGCAGGGATATTTGTTCCTGGGTTTTTTTAGCATCAACAACACTACCCTGCATTGTTTCAGAAGCCTGAACCAGATTTCCGTAAAAGCTGTTCATAGCTTTCAAGTGGTTATTGGTATCCTGCAACTCCAGTTCATAAATAGTATTTAATGACGAAAGGTTTTTCGTTAATACCTGAACCTGACCGTGAAATTGCTTGGTACTTTCTGAGGCATCATTAAAAGAGGCCATCACAGAAGCAGATTTAATATAGGCGTCCTTCATTACGCCAAGAGCGTTAGTAGCTTCTTTGGTTTTGGCTGAGTAATCGTTAGTTGCGGTTACCACATCACTAACGTCTTTGATCTGGTTAATGGAGGTATTAAACTTCTGAAACCCTTCACCGAGTTTCTTTAAGCTCGCAGGACTAATATCAGCATCGTTCATCATTTTTTCCATTGACTGCAATGCCGGATTAGTATTGTTACTGGAAACAGCCAGCTTAGGCAACGCCTCAGCAAGGGCGGCCATTTCAGAACCAGCCGGTGGAAGGAAAGCATAAACAAGGAATATAAATGCTTCTGTGAACAAACCTAT
This sequence comes from uncultured Flavihumibacter sp., assembly GCA_964242315.1. Lineage (GTDB taxonomy): Bacteria > Bacteroidota > Bacteroidia > Chitinophagales > Chitinophagaceae > JADCRZ01. The sequence goes on along the minus strand of CAXTDO010000064.1, from coordinate 287 downwards.
CATTAACATAGTATCTGCGCCCTTCCAGTGAAGAATTTTATATAGTGCTCCAACAATAACAATAGATGCTCCAACGCAAACGATCACATTTACCAATTTTTCTGTAGATCTTGAAATACCAGCTGCCATAATTTAGTGTTTAAAAATTTCTAACTAGGTTATAAATAAAATATCATTTGATTTGTAATACACAATCAACTTATCAACGTAATGAATAAAAAAAAATTTTACAAAGAGATGTTAATATAGATTTATGATTTGCGACCTGGTTGTGTAGGTGGTAGATC
>CAXTDO010000063.1:0-14292 GCA_964242315.1 uncultured Flavihumibacter sp. | reverse complement strand
ACTTCACCGGCTTTTATTTCAAGGTTGATTCCTTTTAATATTTCCCGTCCTTCGATCCCCGCCCTTAAATTTTGAATTTTTAACATGATATTTTTTTTATTTAAAAGCTGCTGCCATTTACCGGCATCAGCGATTATCAGATAGTTCACGATAAGGAAAAGCGGATGCTATTTCCGATTGCGTTGCCATTACCCTACGCTGCCTTCCAAACTTATGGCAAGCAGCTTCTGGGCTTCTACGGCAAATTCCATAGGTAACTGGTTCAGCACTTCTTTGGCAAAACCATTGATGATAAGCGCTACTGCAGTTTCTGTATCGATACCGCGTTGATTGCAATAAAAGATCTGGTCTTCACCTATTTTTGAAGTGGTAGCTTCGTGTTCTACAATAGCAGACTTGTTCTTTACTTCTATGTATGGAAATGTGTGTGCACCGCATTTGTCGCCGAGCAGCAGCGAATCGCATTGCGTAGAGTTACGTGCATTCTCGGCTTTCCTGTTTACCTGAACAAGTCCCCGGTAGCTATTATTACTCACGCCTGCTGAAATACCTTTTGAAACAATACGGCTCTTGGTGTTTTTGCCGATATGTATCATCTTGGTACCGGTATCTGCCTGCTGGTGATTGTTGGTAACGGCAACTGAATAAAATTCGCCAACGGAATGATCTCCTTTTAAGATCACACTCGGGTATTTCCAGGTAATTGCAGAACCGGTTTCCACCTGAGTCCAGGAAATCTTTGAATGTGCACCGGCACAGATGCCCCGTTTGGTAACATAATTGTAAATACCGCCGCGTCCCTGTTTATCGCCGGGATACCAGTTCTGAACTGTAGAGTATTTGATCTCCGCCCTTTCCAGCGCTACCAGTTCCACCACTGCCGCATGCAACTGATTTTTATCACGCATGGGAGCGGTACAGCCTTCCAGGTAGCTAACATAACTTCCCTCTTCTGCAACAATGAGGGTGCGTTCAAACTGGCCGGTATTTTCAGCATTGATGCGGAAGTAAGTAGACAATTCCATCGGGCTTCTAACTCCCTTCGGAATATAACAGAAAGACCCATCGGTAAAGACGGCTGCATTGAGGGCTGCAAAATAATTATCGGTATAAGGCACCACGGAACCCATATACTGTTTTACCAGTTCCGGGTGTTTTTGTACGGCTTCAGTAATAGAGCAGAAAATAATACCCAGCTCGGCAAGCTGGTCTTTAAAAGTAGTTGCTATGGAAACGCTGTCTATCACTGCGTCCATGGCAACCCCTGAAAGACGCTTTTGTTCATTGAGTGAAATGCCCAACTTGTCGAAAGTTTTTCTCAGCTCAGGATCAATTTCGTCCATGCTGTTAAGACTTATCTTCTGTTTGGGAGCGGAATAATAAATAATATCCTGATAATCAATCGGCGGGTAGTGTACATTGGGCCATTTGGGTTCTTCCATTTTAAGCCAGTGGCTGTAGGCTTTCAGCCGGTAGTCGAGCATCCATTGCGGCTCATTCTTTTTGTTAGAAATAAAGCGTATAATATTTTCGTTCAATCCCTTTGGCGCTTCATCGGCAGCTATATCCGTAACAAAACCGTACTTATAATCACTCAAAACGGTTTGTTCTATAGTACTAAGTACTTCATTCATAACAATTCCTTTTTATCATTTTGTTTGGTATTGCAAATTTACATGTTATTTGTACTAAATAGTATAAACAGGAGAAAGAATTAATGGTTAGTGGTTAATTGTTAATTATCAATTAATATTGATGGGCGATTGACCTGTAAGGTTTTATTGATGAACCTATCACAGAGGAGTGAACCATATAGGTCTGAATGCAGGGTGCCAAACACCCATTGTCCTTAAAAAAGCAACCATATGACTAACGCGATCAGAAATTATTCCACCTTTATTTTATTCATTTTTTGTATTTCCTGCAATGATTCACTAACAGAAAATACAACAACAAAAACAGAAGATAGTTTGACGATAATTACAAAAGGAAGCTATAGCTATGATGCTGAATTCCTAAAGAATAACACCGACAGGGTGCTGGAATTAACCGATCCTAATGGAACGTCAAAAATATTGCTCTCCGCCGATTTCCAGGGAAGGGTGATGACCAGTACGGCAACGGGAGATTCCGGTACCAGCTTTGGCTGGTTGAATTATAGTCTGATCGGCTCAAAAGAAAAGAAAAAACAGTTTAACCCGGTAGGAGGTGAGGAACGGTTATGGCTGGGCCCCGAAGGTGGTCAGTACTCCATTTATTTTAAAGCTAAAGATAGTTTTAGTTTTGCCCAGTGGCAGGTGCCTGCTTTCATTGACACGGAGAAATATGATGTTATGCAGTCGGACAGAGCGTCGGCCACTTTTTCAAAGAAAGCAAAATTTACCAATTACAGTGGAACAAATTTTAGTATCAATATAGAAAGAAAGATAAGCCTGCTTACAAAAGAGCAACTGGGCAGTAAGCTACAGCTTGAAATTCCCGGTAATATTAATTTTGTAGGATTTGAAACTGCCAACAATATAACCAATACCGGCGAACAGGAATGGACAAAAGACAAAGGATTGTTATCCATATGGTTGCTTGGTATGTTTACACCCAGTGCGAAAACAATGGTGATCATTCCTTTTAATTCCATTCCACATGCCCGTGACTATATCACAGATAATTATTTTGGTGAAATTCCTCCGGAACGTTTACGGGTTACCGATAGTGTATTATATTTTGCCTGTGATGGCAAGTACCGGAGCAAGATCGGCTTATCGCCGCTAATCGCGAAACCAATGGCGGCAGGTTTCGATTTTGAAAAGAATGTGTTAACTATATTAATTCCATCGGTAAATAAAAATGCTTCTTATGTAAATGGCAAGTGGGAGATTCAAAAAGAACCTTATAAGGGCGATGCGATAAATTCCTATAACGACGGGCCTCTGGCTGACGGAACACAAATGGGTCCGTTCTTTGAAATAGAATCCTCTTCGGCAGCGCTGGCTTTAAAGAAAGGGGAAACAGGAACTTACGTACAAACCACCTGTCATTTCCAGGGCGATTATGCCACTTTAAAAGAACTGGCTAAAAAGCTATTGGGTGTAGATCTTGACACCATAAAAAAATAAACTTATAAAACGAATAGCATGCATTTATATAAAACATCAAAAGGAAATGTTGCCATGCACGAAGAGAAATCTTTTTTAATTGAAGGCGACTGGGATAGCATCATCAACCAGGAAAATTTATTTGAATTCCTAACAGAAGCGATAAATAAATCAACTGCTATCACCGAAGGCCAGGCGGGCGAATATATTGAAAATTATCTCCTGCCTCCAATAGGTAACCAGGAAGTTTGGGCGGCGGGCGTTACCTACCTGCGCAGCCGCGATGCCCGTATGGAAGAATCGGAAGATTCAGGCGCTGCCGATTGCTACTCCAGGGTGTACGAGGCGCAACGGCCGGAGTTGTTTTTCAAGTCGCTGCCCCACCGGGTTGCAGGGCACAAACAAAAAGTTGCCATCCGCAAAGATTCCACCTGGAATGTGCCTGAGCCTGAACTGGCATTATACATTAATTCAAAAGGAAGTATCCAGGCCTATACCATTGGTAACGACATGAGCTCGAGAAGTATCGAAGGCGAAAATCCTTTGTATTTACCGCAAGCCAAAATGTACGAAGGAAGCGCAGCTCTTGGTCCCTGCCTGTACATACCCGATGCACCGATAGCGGCTGATACCACCATAAAAATGAATATCATCAGGAATAATGAAACCTTATTTGATGATGGCACTTCCATAAACAGGATGAAGCGTTCCCTCACAGAACTGGCACACTGGCTGTACCTGGAATTCGATTTTGCCTACGGATGCTTTTTAATGACCGGAACCTGCGTTGTACCCTCCAACGATTTCACGTTGCAGGAAAACGACGAAGTAAATATTGATATCGAAGGGATAGGGAGACTTACTAATACGGTTGGAACGAAGAAGTAGGTTTTAAGAGGGGAACGACCTGTGAGGTTTCTAAAAACCTCACAGGTCTGAGAGTCAGGTTGTTACCTCCTCTCAAGAAATCTGAGGTTTTTAGAGACCTCACAGGTCGTTCCCCTCATTTTAAAGGCACTCAGTGGAATCCTTAAAAAATTATGAAACAATCAATATTTTTTCTGCTCTTGTTATCTGGTTCATCTGTCCTGGCCAAGCCAAACCAACAACCCGATCCCAATTTTCACCTTTACATGCTGGCAGGACAATCTAATATGGCTGGCCGCGGAGCGGTGGATGATGAAAGCAAGATAATCAACCCTCAGATATTCATGCTGGACAAGAATAATAAATGGGTTCCTGCAACCGACCCTGTTCATTATGATAAACCTGATGTTATAGGTGTTGGCCCTGCAATAAGTTTCGCCAAAAAAATGCTGGGTAATAATAAAAAAATTAAGATTGGTTTAATCCCCTGCGCGGTAGGCGGTTCGCCTATACGGGTATGGTCGCCCGATTCGGTGTACCTGCCGCCTTTTCATCCTTATGATGATGCCATCAGCAGAACAAAGATTGCCATGCAGCAGGGAGTGCTAAAAGGAATTATCTGGCATCAGGGTGAGAGTGACAATAATACTGCCGGCGCTGCTGTGTACATGTCTAAATTTAAAGAGCTGATTGAACGTTTCCGGCACGACCTGCAGCTGCCTGACCTGCCTTTTGTTGCAGGAGAGATCGGTTATTTTAAAACGGGCATACTCATCAACAATATAATTGACAGCCTGCCAAAGCTTGTTCCAAAAACTGCGGTGGTTAGCGCGCAGGGTCTCACAGACAAAGGTGATCAAACGCATTTCGATACACCTTCAGTAAGAGCGTTAGGCATAAGATATGCAATAGAAATGTTGAAACTGCAACGTTAAAATTTATTTCTATGAGCGATACAAAACCTTCGGAAAAGCTGGTGCCACAACAGGAAAAGGGTTCCAAGTCCGACACTTCTCATGCTGTTACCATGAAGACCGATGATGAAGCCAAAAAATTATTCGATGTGTCTAAGAACCGGTTGCTCGATATAGCCAACTGGGATAAGCTGTGTGGTTTGGTGACAGGAAAATTTCATCTGGCGGATAGTTCGGGTAACGATATTACAGGACTTGCAAAAGCAGGCGACTACTTAAAAATAGATGTGCCCGGACCAGGCTCTGAAAACGGTCATGGTTTCGACTGGGTAAGAGTTGAGGCCATTGAAGAGGATAACACGGGGGCGGATTGCGAAGAATTGGTAATGAAAGTTCGTCCGGCTCCAAACCCGAATAATGCAGATGATAATACAGCCCATTTTTTTAAAGAAGATGCTACCAGTACGTTTATTGTGAAGCGTGACAAGAATGTTGTATCGGCGGAGGTTCATGGCAGGAACGAGGTTGCTAATACAGAACAGGAGAGTGCTCTCGACAAGCTCAGAAATGCGTTTACGGCTTTGTCTGCAATGCTTGGATTTTCTTCCACGCAATGGAAGAAGCTGGTTAAGGGGTTGGTGTCTTTGAAGAAGTTGAGATAAGGGTAACATAATATAACAGCATGTGTTATATATTAACCGGCTAAAGAGTGTGTTAAACCAGTTGTATGCAGGCTCCATTTTTTTAGCTTGTTGGTAAGTTCATCCAGTTTGATAGGTTTACTGATAAAGTCGTTCATGCCTGCCTGGATACATTTTTCCCTGTCTCCCTGAATGGTATTGGCAGTTAATGCAATAATAACAGGTTGTTTATTAAGGGATCTCCGGATTACCCGGGTAGCCTCAAGCCCGTCCATGTCTGGCATTTGCATATCCATTAGTATTACATCGTAGCATTTTTTTGTGGCAGCTTCAACAGCCTCTAGTCCATTTTCAACTATTTCCGGTTTGTACCCCATTTTATCAAGAATATGAAGAATCACTTTCTGATTGATCAGATTATCTTCAGCAATGAGAATACTCAAAGGATGGATTGTTGAAAAATCAGATGATAGCTGGTGTTGAACGGTTTTCTCTTTTAAAAAGATTTTGCCGTTTCCTTGCAACACGTTAAGAATTTGCTTATTTAAATCATGCTGCTTTATGGGCTTATTTACTATGGATATAAAAAAATCTAGATTATTTTTATCAGCTTCAATACCAACCTGATTTAATAGAATTATGGGAAGATGAGTGTATTGTGCTTTTATAAGATGCGTCAGTTGCAGGCCATTCATCCCCGGCATTTGCATATCAGTTAATACCAGGCTGAACTGCGTGTTGTTTTTTAATATCTCCAATGCAGCCAGGCCTGAGTTTGCTATTACAGGTTTTAGTTTCCATTGTGCCAGCATGTTTTTCAGAATGGACAGACTAGTGAGATTGTCATCTACTACCAGTATATTTTTGCCTTCCTGACCCGACATATTATATTGACTATATGCGTTCGCTTCTTTCGTTGTGCTGTGGCTTTTTATGGTAAATATAAAAGTAGATCCTTGTCCGGGCTGGCTATTTACAGAGATGTTGCCTTCCATTAATTTCACCAGCTTTTCAGAAATGGCTAGTCCCAGGCCGGTGCCACCATATTTTCGTGTTGTAGAAGAATCGATTTGGGAAAATGCCTTAAACAGGCGTTCCAGTTTGTCTGCCGGAATGCCAATACCTGTATCACGCACTTCAAATTCCAGTTCCAGCCGGCCTTCTGCATCAGATTGCAACAAGTGCACGGCAACGAAAACTTCCCCGTGACTTGTAAATTTCATTGCATTGCTTACCAGATTGGTAATAACCTGCCGTAGCCGCAAACAATCTCCCACAATCTGTAAAGGAACGTCCTGATCAATCTCGTATAAAAGCTCTAATCCAATCTCTGAAGCCTTTGTTCCAAAGATATCCAGCACATCTTCTACACATTTTCTTAAATTAAAACTTTCCTGTTCAAGCTCCATATTGCCCGATTCTATCTTCGAAAAGTCCAGAATATCATTTATAACATTAAGCAGGCTTTCACAGCATGTAGTAATTGTTTCGGTATACATCCTTTGCACGTCTGTCAAAGGAGTGCCGGCTAGCATCGACGACATTCCGATAACACCATTCATAGGTGTCCGGATCTCATGGCTCATGGTAGCGAGGAATATGCTTTTCGCATGGGTGGCATGTTCCGCCTGCCGGTACGCGTTCTCGGCTTCCAGCCTTGCTCTTCTTTCTTTTTCAATTGAATGCGCCAGCTGTTCTGTGCGTTCTTCTACCTGCTGCTCAAGCACCATCCTATGCCGTTTAATAGCATTGTTACGCAATATGAAAATTATAACTATGGCACCGGTTACACATAGCATTGAAATCATGATAAACCACCAGGTAGACCAGAAAGGCGGGGTTATGATAAGTATGACAGATGCGCCTTTTTCATTCCAAATGCCATCAGCATTGGATGCCTTTACTCTAAAAATATATTTACCAGGATCGAGGTTGGTATAAGTGGCGGATCTTCTCGTACCTATGTAGTTCCAATCCTTTTCAAAATTTTCGAGTTTGTAAGCATATTCATTTTTTTCAGAGTTTGAATAGCTTAAAGCCGCAAATTCGAAGGTTAATACATATTGCGAGTGCGTTAGTGTAATTTTATCAGTTTCTGAGATTACCTTTTTTAATATGGAGTCTTTCTCCCCTGAAACAATCTCTTTGTTTAGTATCAGTAATTTATTTATTACTACGTTCGGAACGTAGTGATTGCTTTCAAATTCTTCAGGATGAATGATGGTAATGCCATCAGTGCTTCCAAAGATGATAGTACCGTTTTTTCTTTTAAAGTAGCTGCCTTTAATGAACTGGCTGCTTTGTAATCCATCTTCGATGTCATAATTATCCCAATTCTTTTTTGCAGTGTTCAGCCTTGAGATCCCTCTGAAAGTGCTGACCCACAAATCATGCGCACTGTCTTCAACGATTCCTGTTGTTGTATTATTTTTAAAATCATTTTCTATTTTAAACGAAGTGAAATTATCTGTTGCAGGATTATAAAGATCTACACCACCCTTTCCGGTTCCGGTTCCAATCCATAAATTAAGTTTACTGTCCTGGTAAATTACCACAGCTTCATCACTGCTTAAACTTGTTGGATCATTTTTTTCATGTTTGTACATTTTCAGCTGCTTCTTGTCAGGATCAAAATAAACAAGCCCTGATGCAGAGCCTATCCAAAGCCCGCCTTTCTTTTTATCTTCACAAAGGGTAAAAATTTCAGGGCAAAGCTTGTTCAGTGAATCTTTCAACCAGAAAGGTGTAAACTTCATGGTACTTCTGTTCAGCAGGTTTAACCCGCCGCCATAAGTGGATACCCAGAAGTTTCCTTTTGAGTCTTCCAGGGTACTCCATACGTTATCATTGGTTAAACTCGCCGGGTTAGCACTATTATGTTTAAAATGAATAAACTGGTCTTTATCTTTTTGATATAAGTTTAATCCGCCGCCGATTGTTCCAAGCCAAAGGTTTTTATAGGAATCTTCATAAATAGATTGCACCCTGTCTCCACTTATTGATTTTGAGTATGAAGAATTATGAAAGTAATACCGGAAAGTCTGCGTAGTGGAATCAAACCTGTTAAGTCCATTTTCCGTCCCTATCCATAAATAGCCCTGTGAATCGTCATAAACCGAGTTGATTTGATGATTACTGAGTCCTTTACCGTCCTGGCTGACCTTACTGAACGTTTGAAATTTTTGCTTGTTTTTGTCATAAATATTCAGTCCGCTTAAATATCCGCCTATCCATATAATGCCGTCCCGGCTTTTATATATGGAAAAAGCAACATTTGAGCTGATGCTTCCCGGCTCAGCAGGATCATTTTTAATGCTTGTAAAATCATTTTCTTTTGGGTCGTATATATTAATGCCACCTCCATCTGTTCCTATCCATATCTTATTATTCTCATCTTCATAAAAAGATCTGATATTATTGCTGGTTAGTTTGCTCCTGGTTTCCGGGCGATTTAAAAAATGTTGTCTGTCCGGAGATAAGATTGAAATGCCATGGTCGCTTGTACCTATCCAGAGGTTGTGTTTCCTGTCTTCCCAGATTTCATTGATAGAACTGCTCGCTATGGAATTAGAATGGCCGGGCTCATGTTTAAATATTTTAAAAGTATTATTGTTTCTGTTTAAACGGTTTAACCCATTATATAATGTTCCTATCCAAAGCTCACCGTAGCTGTCTTCAAAAATGGAGGAAATATCATTACTGCTGAGGCTGGTAGAATCTGAAGCTTTATTGGTAAACCTTTTAAAGGTCTTTTTAACAGGGTCAAACATATTAAGACCTCCACCTCTGGTGCCGGCCCATATTTTTTTATACCGGTCAATAAAAACCTTCCATACGGTATTATTACCAATGCTCGAGTTGTCGCCGGGTTTGTTCATATAAGAATAGAACTTATCCTGCGAACGGTCGTAAAAGTTCAGTCCTCCTTCCCATACGCCAATCCAAAGATTGCCATCTTTATCTTCTGTTATTGAAGTAACCCAATCCTCTGAGATGGAATGAGGATCTTTAGAATCATGTTTATAAGTTTTAAATTTATAACCGTCGTAACAGATTAATCCGTCAGTGCTCCCAAACCACATAAATCCCTTTTTATCCTGTAAAATAGAATAAATGGTAGCGCTTGCCTGTCCTTTACCCGGAGACAGTCTTTCAAAATTTAATCTTTCGGGCTGTGCAACAATCCCATTTAGGAAAAGGAAATTACACGTAATTAAAGCAAGCAAAATTTTTAAAAATCTGTTATTCAGATTCATTCATTGGTCTGTTTAAACAAATGCTTCCTTTCAGAAACATATATTACCTCAACCAGGTTTACCCCGGTTACGGGTCGATAATGCAGTATTATTTTGTGATAGAACGGATTTTTTACAAAGAATATGTGTGTTAATTTTTTTATTCATTGCCGTATATCCTTTGGATTACAAATTCTTAAATGAAAACCATTATTTCAGCAATAATACGGTGTTGCTAAAAAAGAGAGAACGACCTGGCGGAGCTCATCCGCTTCACCAGATCCTGGTAGGATGACACCCTCTGTATTTCAGACCTATAAGATTTTAAAAACTTTATAGGTCTGAACGCAGTATTTCACAAACCCACAACCATCTTCACACAAACATTCCTGCCCATACCAAACATGCCCAAATGGCTATCCGGTGAACTGGTATAATACTCGAAATACTTTAAACGGCTTAGATTCGATTGATAGGCTTTGTCGAAAATGTTGTTGACCTGTATTTGCAATTGCAATGAATTATTTTTCGTGTGACTGATTTGTGTACTAACTGAAAAGTTATAAAGCGAGTAACCCGGGGTTGCCGTTTCGGTATTGTTAAGTGCCAGATATCTATTTTGGGCAGCATTAAAATCTATCTCAGCCTTAAGGTTTACAGATGAAAAAGTTTTTGAAGCGGTGGTGATGTCCTGATTAATACTGCTGACTAATTTGGCCGGTGGAATTAAAGGCAGGTAGGCGTCCTTACTGTTTTTGTATCCGGATTTTCGGTTGTAACCATAAATGATGGAAAAGGCATTGTTTAGTGAAAAACCTTTTATAAATGCGGGACGTACCGTAAGCGTAGCTTCAAAACCATATAATTGCGCCGATGCCTGTTGATACTGATACGTTTTGTTTCCCTGGGCATTTACTACCGGGTTGCCGGTTGCATCAGTGAGCAATGACAAATAAATATAATGCTGTATGTTGTTGTTAAAAATACTAACAGAAGCAGACAAATTTTTATAATGAAGATCCATACCAACGTCTTCCTGCAGGCTGAATTCAGGCACAAAGTTCCTGTTGCCTAAATATATAATGTGCGCACCGGGATCTAACCCGTTTGAGGCAAACTCCGTAATGCTTGGCGCTCTGTATCCTCTTGCAATATTAGATTTCAGGCTTATATTATCAGACAGTTGATAGGTGACACCTACACTTAATGATATGCCACTAAATTTTTGATGAAAAGCAGGAAATTGTAAATTTGATCCTGTAATGTCAGGTAACAATACCTGTTTGCCAAAACCCGTTATAGTATCGGTAGTTGTATAAAAATTGTTTCCCTTTAAGTAACGGATATCATATCTCAATCCACCACTTATAGTCCACCTGTTTTTCTTCCATTTAGCATATATATAACTGCCCGCATCAAATAAACTATAATCCGGAATTGGAAAATCCGTTGCATCTTTATTTTTATTGTTCTGGTACATTCCATTAATACCGATAGTGATCTCAGTATTTAAAACTTCCGGCGCATTGTACCTGACTCCATAATTGAACGTGTTTAATTTTACAAACAACCCTGCTTGTTTGGGCGATGTAGGATGATTAAATTCCTTACGTATATTCTGTTGAAATCCCATTAAAAAATCCATATCTCCTTTACCTGATTCATAGTGGTTATTGCTGTAAATTCTATAATGTTGAATTTGTTGGTGTAACGGACTAAGCTTATAAGAATGTAATGCATCATTAGTAACAGCAGGCCGGGTTGTAATATCATCGAGTGCGCCTTCATAGATTTGCCTGGTGAACATCCTTGTTAAAGAATCACGGCTACCATCGGGTATGCCCTGCAAATTGTTGTAAAGGGTAGCATTCAACTCAGAATAGCCTTTGGCCCCGGTATACTTTAAACCTGCCGAAGCGTTTGTTTCACGAAAACCAGTGTTGTAAACCCGGCCGTCGATATTATTCCTGTAATTTTTTGCAATGCGATAAGAGCCCCGTAAAGTATAAGCCCAGTGTTTACCTGCGTAGTTCAACCTCAGTCCGTTACCTAATAAACCATTGTTGTCCTGGTACTCAGAATAGTACTTACCGGTTACCTTATTTTTGGTGTTGGTGGTAATTAAAGGCATCAGGTTTATTACGCCGGCCAACGCATCGGAGCCGTACATAAGGCTGGCAGGGCCCTTTACTACTTCACCTTTCTCGATGTTATAAGCATCCACTTCAATGCCATGTTCATCACCCCATTGCTGTCCTTCCTGCCTCATGCCGTCGTATAATGTGAGCACCCGGTTGTATCCCAAACCGCGAATAAATGGTTTTGAAATGTTAGGACCGGTTTTTACAGCATTCAATCCGGGCACGTTCTTTACCAGTACATCAATAATATTAAAAGGTAAAAAGTTTTTTATTCACGTGCCTGATTGTTTCGTTACAAACATATAAAAGTTAGAATAGACTAACAGATAAATTAGTATGGTTTATTTTTTTTCATTCCTGCTATGAACTTTTTTAATTTAAATTTGAGGAATGAATTCATATACGGAAGAGAACTATCTTAAAGCTTTGTTTAACCTGGCTAATGAAGCCGGCGAGGTTAATGTAAATGAACTATCCAAAGCATTGGAGATTAAGATGCCCACCGTAACCAGCATGATGAAGAAGCTGGCGGAAAAAAAATTGGTTCACTACGAAAGTTACAAGCCGCTGCGACTTACAGAGAAAGGTAAGAAAGAAGCCGGCCTTATCATCCGCAAGCACCGCCTTACGGAAATGTTTCTCGTTAACAAAATGAATTTCGGATGGGAAGATGTGCATGATATTGCGGAACAGATAGAACACATTCAGTCAACTGTTTTTTTTGAGAAGATGGATGAATTGCTCGGATATCCGAAAATTGATCCTCATGGGTCGCCTATTCCAGATAGAAACGGAAAAATGTTCTGGAAAGCTTATGATAAACTAAGCGATTGCAAAGTTGGTGAAACGGTTAAATTATTAGCGGTAATCAATACTTCTTCCGATTTTCTGAAGTTCTTAAATGCCAGGGAAATGCATTTAGCATTGAAGATAAAAATAAAGGCTATTGAGGCATTCGATAAATCTATGGTGGTAAGTTATGGTAAGAGGCAACACGAAGCATTGAGTCACCTGGTATGTGAAAGATTGCTGGTAGAAAAGGAGAAACAGGTATAGTAGTGTTGGGTAACTGATATTATAAGTTCTTTTAACCGCAGAGGGCACAGAGGAGGAAACGCAGAGGGAACCCTCCGCGCCCTCTGCGTTTCCTCCTCTGTGCCCTCTGCGGTTAAAAAACTGCCGGAACATCTAACAGATATTTCATTAGTTTACGTTTACCACAGTTATTTCACTACCGACACCCGCCATATAGTATTGCCTGCATCATCAGCAACCAGTAATGAGCCATCCTGTGCAAATGCAACTCCTACAGGTCTGCCGTAAACATCTTTATCATGGCCGGTAACGAATCCGGTTAAAAAATCTTCCATAGGTCCGGTAGGTTTACCATCTTTAAAAGGAACAAATATCACTTTATATCCTGCTAGCTGAGAACGGTTCCAGGAACCATGTTGGCCGATGAAAGCACCGCCTGCATATTTGCCGGGAAAATTGTTTTTTTCATCGAATGCAAGTCCTAACGAAGCTGTATGAGCACCCAAGGGAACATCGGGTACGATTGTTTTTTTAACAAGATCGGGAGCCTGGCCTTTCAACCGTGGATCTTCATGACTGCCAAAGTATGCATAGGGCCAGCCGTAAAAACCTCCTTCTTTTACGCTTGTAAAGTAGTCAGGCACTAATTCGTCGCCCAACTCATCACGTTCGTTCACGGCTACCCATAGTACATTAGTGCCGGGGGCGTATTCAAGTCCTATAGGATTTCTTATCCCGCTGGCATAAATTTTTTCCCCTGTTCCGTCCGGGTTTATTTCCAGGATATTGGCACGCCTGGTTTCGTTAGCCATGCCATGTTCAGCTACATTGCTTCCGGAGCCTACGGTAATGAATATTTTTTTGCCGTCTTTACTTGCAAGCAGGTTTCTCGTCCAGTGATTGTTATAGCCTCCTGCGGGAAGTTCGAGTATTTTTTTCCCCTTGCCGGTGATGCTGGTTTGTCCTTCTTTATATGGAAACTGCATGAGTCCATCGGTATTTGCAACATAAAACGAGTTGTTCAATATTAACATGCCGAACGGCTGATTAAGACCCGTAAGAAACACGGTCCTCGTTTCAGGAATTCCATTATGATCGGTATCCCTGAAAATGGAGATGCGATTTGCGCTTGCTTCCGAATTTTGTGATTTCGACTTACCGCTTACTGCATTCTTAACGGCGCTTTTGATACCACCTTTTTCAGTGGATGATTCCGCAACAAAAATATCTCCGTTAGGGCCGATGTATATCCAGCGCGGGTTCTTTAAAGTGTCGGCAAACTTCGATACTACGAAGCCGGCGGGAGCGACAGGCGTTTTATCCTGTGGCCACTCTATCACATTGCTGAAATTTGCAGTGGATTTTGT
>CAXTDO010000062.1:0-14300 GCA_964242315.1 uncultured Flavihumibacter sp. | reverse complement strand
AACCCAGGTAACCTGCCCTGCAGGTAATTGAATAAAGACATCGCCGAAGACGCGGTTAGATCGGTTGTAAGATCAAAGCTATATCCATCGCCACCCTTGAATAATCCACTCGTATAAAGATCGTCCGTTTTTTGAACGGCGGTCTTCACTCTTCCCCTGACTACCACTTCCTCCAGCATTTTTGCCTTCTTATTCCGGTCTGCTTCCAGCTTAACATTCTGATCATATATTTTCCGGTTATTTGCTATCGTATTGCTTTCAAGAGGGCTCAGTCCGTCATTAATATTAGCAGGAAGCTGAACGGAAGAGGCGCCCTTCCATAATCCATTTTCCAGGGTAACAATTATATCATCAGGGCCTTTTCGCTTGTCTTTATTCAACTGGTAAAAAATTCTGGCGGTATCATAAAATACCATTGGTTCGGTGGTGAATTTGCCTCCGCTACCAACGGGAACCGACAGGAATTGAGAACTGGAATCTTTTAACTGAACAATAAGGTTGAGTGTTTTATCTGTTAAGTTCACACCACCACCGGCTCCCACAACATTTCCTTTTAAAGTAAGGTAATTGTCGGGTTGAAATTTTAGTGTCGGGAATTTACCTTTTGCCAGGTCATCCCAGTTAAAACGCCTCCAGCCATGTGTAAGCATTACCAGGTCGAGTTGTTGTGCAACGCTGTCTGCCGGTGATGCAAAATAGTAAGCAGGATTGTGAACATAACCTTTTATATCATCTGTCAGCAATAAGCGACTATAGATATTTTCTTCGTTATTGGGTAAGGGATCGATACCTGCGTCGGTTATAGCCATAGAAAGATTGGACAATAAAGTATCCGGAATCTCTATTTCAACAGTGTTTTTGCCACGCCGGTTAAGGTTTTTTGTAGTGGTAGACAGGTACGCATCAAACAGGTAGTCGTTGTTATTAACAAAAACAATTCTTTCCGCAACAGGCTGCCAGTTGCTGTTGAACAAAGTTACCTGCAGTATTCCGGAGGGTAACTGGTCAACCGGGATCCGGCCGCTGTTTAAAAAATTCTCTGCAAGGTTAATCCGCGCCCTGTAAACCATTTGCTGGTCCATATGTGCCACTACATATACCTGTTTTAACAGATTATCACCTTCACTTCTTTTAACTATAAAGGTTACCGCCCGGGCTGCATTGGCAACATTTAATATGATACCGGTACTTTTAATTTCCGGCAACGCAGTGGTATTCTCTTTATTGGTAAAATCTTTCCACACGGCGGTATACGTTTGCCCTTTTACCGGGGTAAAAAGAAAAGCACCCAATCCGTCGTGGCCTGTTTTAAAATCAATTACCGTTTTACCATCCGATCCTTTGATGGATCCCTTTACCGGAACCGGTAGCCCGAATTTATCATTTGCTTTAAAAGCCAGTTTGGTTTCAATATCGGAAACAAGATCGCCTCCTTCAGGAAAAAATTGCAGGAATGTAGTATTAGTCACCGGCGAACTTACAGGCGCAGCAGATGAAATAATCCGGATATTTTTATTGAATAAAAAGCTGGTATCAAAATTAAGCATCCATGAAGTGAACGCCCTGAAATGAACGTATGGGCTGCTGAATTTAACAGGTATGGTAAAACTGGAGGCTGCGGATGAGCCAAGTATCGGGGCTACGATACGTTGCAGCACCGAGCCCTTTTCGTCAATCAGTTCAGCATAAAAATTTTTACTGATATCAGACAGCGCTACCCCGCTCATGATGTAAGCCTTGAACCAGATCGTTTCACCCGGGTTATAATAATTTTTGTCGAAATGAACATGAATCTTTTCCTGGGGAAAATTATCACGATACAGGTTCATCATTGAATCAATTTTCTGGGCATTCAACTGCATGCCTGCAGCAATCAGCAGGCACAGGAACATACTACGCTTAAAAGAAGAGACCATACATTTGAATTGTATAAGTGAAAAAGCAAGGTAAATGTAGTTCATGAATAATTTAGTAACATTGCCTGTTTACAATATTAGTTTTTTTATAAAATGGTTAACAATATTTCTACCACTGAATTGTACAGGCAATATAAGTCATCCCTGCAAAAAATAGCGGATATTAAATATGCAGCGGCTGTGCTGCAATGGGATCAGGAAACTTACATGCCCGTAAAAAGCGCAGCAACAAGGGCCCGGCAAACAGCCACCCTGGCCGAAATGGCCCACTCATTTTTTACAGATGCCAAAACCGGCGAATTGCTCGAAGCACTTTATAACAGAGATGATCTAAACGATAAGGAAAGAAAAAATGTAGAATTGTCGTTGTATGATTATAACAAGGGCAAGAAATTACCATCTGAATTTGTTCGCCGGTTAAGTGAAGCCACCTCTCAAAGCTTTCAGTCGTGGCTCGAAGCAAGGAAAGCCAACTCGTTTGATATTTTTGAAAAAGACCTGGATGGCATGATCCGGTTAAAAAAGCAGGAAGCCGAACTGCTGGGGTATGAAGACCATCCTTATAACGCACTGCTGAACGAATATGAACGCGGTTGCACTGTAGCCTTTCTTGATCAGATATTCAATAGCCTCCGGCAACCATTGCGCAGCCTGCTGGAACTAATAAATAAGCAGCCGGCGATTGATGATTCATTTCTACATCAGTATTTTGATCCAAAGGAACAATGGAATTTTGGCATAGAGCTGATAAAAAGCCTTGGTTTTGATTTTGATGCCGGCAGGCAGGATATTTCAGAACATCCTTTTACCACTAATTTCAGTTGTAACGATGTGCGGTTAACCACAAGAATAGATAAAAATGATCTGGGTAACATGACATGGAGTTGTATTCATGAAGCAGGGCATGGGCTATACGAGCAAGGACTGCCGGAGGAAGAATACGGTTTACCACTGGGTGAATATGCTTCTTTAAGCATTCACGAATCACAGTCCAGGTTATGGGAAAATAGTGTCGGCAGAAGCGAAGGGTTCTGGCATTATCACAGCGCTTCCTTAAAAAAATGGTTTCCGGCTCAGTTTGAGCATTTGCAAATACGTGAATTTTATAAAGGGGTCAATAAGGTACAGTCTACCCTTATAAGAACGGAAGCCGATGAGCTCACTTATCATTTTCATGTAATCATCCGTTATGAAATAGAGAAATTGCTGCTGGAAGGCTTACTTAACACAAAGGACATCCCGGCATACTGGAACGAACAGTATCAAAGATATCTGGGTATAAAAGTACCTGACGATAAGCAGGGCTGCCTGCAGGATGTTCACTGGAGCCATGGAAGCTTTGGTTATTTTCCAACTTACAGCCTGGGAAGTTTATATGCTGCCCAGTTTTACGATGCAGCTAAAAAACAAATACCTTTACTGGAGCAGGAGATAACAATTGGCGCCACAAGTTCGTTATTGAAATGGTTGCGTAGTAATATACACAATTACGGCAGGAAATTTTCGGGTACGCAATTGTGCGAACATATAACCGGGGAAGCGTTAAATATCCAGTACTTTCTTGATTATACCAATAAAAAGTATGGCGATATTTACAATCTCTACTAAATAAATTGCTTGCATATATGAAAACTATCATCCGCGCTTTAATCGGCGTCTTTCTTGTTGTTGCTGTTTTCTCCTGTAAAAAAAGTATAGATAAATTAAAAGAAGATTATGTGCTGGGTGTGCTTACCGGTGGGCGTTGGTTCCTGGATAATTATACGTTGAATGATGCAGATATCACTTATAATTTTAGTGAATATGAATTCCAGTTTTACGACAACGGCAAAATGGACGCCATAAACACTACTACTTCTGTTGTTGTTCCCGGCACCTGGTCCGGCGATGCAAGTAACCTGACTTTTACCGTTAATATTCCCACTTCCGATCCCAAACTGATACGCCTGAACTATGTTTGGCAATGGCTGAAAAGTAACATAGGGGTTATTTTTGCGGAAAATGTTACGCCCACTCAGAAAATATCTATCCGGCTGAAGAAGAAATAATACTTTTTAATCCTTCTTTTTACGTGATTTTTTACAAGAAAGAACAGAGCTATTCCGTTAAAGAGGCAATTCTTCAGTCCGAAAGTCTTGGTTTGATGCCGGTTTTAGTGGCTGCTTTGAACGTATATTTGTTATATTATACTTTTAAAGATTTAATTAGTCACAGCTTAAAGGTTGTCTGTACATGATTAATAATATTCTACGGGCAATCTATTTGTGCATGTTACGTTATCCTAAGAGGTGAACAATAATTTTCAGAAGGACAGTCATACCTCTTATATGTAAGCATTCGGTTTACCAGAATAAAGCCGGTTGTATAATGTATTAAAAGGAGCAGTGATTAACAGACAACAAATAAATTGTTACATAAAACTGACTGAATTGATTCGAACAATATTTTTGACTTGCTTACTATTAACCGCATTGATAGTAAAAAGCCAAGCTCCTGTTTCAGATTTTGTTGCCAGCGTAACAAGCGGTTGTGCTCCCCTGACAATAGACTTTAAAGATGCATCCACAGGCAACCCTAAATTCTGGAACTGGGATTTAGGAAACGGGCAACTGGCAAATACCCAAAACACGCAGGTTACTTATTACAACCCCGGGAAATATACTGTAACATTGGTTGTTCGCAATGCAGACGGAACCAATGGAATTACAAAAACGGATTATATCGTCGTCAATCCTTCTCCTATCGCAGATTTTACGGTGGACTATAACACTATTTGCATGCCTTCAGGTGTTACATTTACTAACAAATCACTGGCTAATGCAGGTACATTAACAAAATACGAATGGGATTTTGGTGATGGCACAACTTCAAATCAAATCAATCCGCAAAAAGCTTACACTGCCACAGGCTTTTACTCTGTTTCACTAAAAGTAACCAGTAGCACCGGTTGTACACAGTCTGAATTTAAAGGTAGATTTATAAGGGTTTTATCCGGAGTAATAGCATCTTTCAAAGATCCGGTTACACAGGCCTGTAAACCTCCCTATAATCTAACGTTCCTTAACGAGACCAGCGGGCCGGGAACAGTTAGCTATAACTGGGATTTCGGAAATGGCAACACTTCTACGGTTAAAGACCCGGGACTTGCTGTAACTACTACAACACCATTGAACGTTCAATTAATAGCGCAAAGCGATTTAGGATGCAGTGACACTATAAAAAGAACGGTTGCTGTAAACAGTACACTCACTACGTTTACCGGTTCCGATAGCGCCTGTTTGAATGCTCCGGTAACATTTCAAAATACATCGCAGGCTTCACTGACATCCAAATGGACCTTCAGCGACGGAAATTCCTCTTCTCAACTACCTTCAGTAACCCGAAATTTTACATCGGCAGGTTCTTACAATGTAAAGCTGGTAAATATTTATGCGGCGTGCACTGATTCATTGGTAAAAACGATTAAAATTTTACCTCCGCCGACTGTTGATTTTACTTCCAATACTCCCGGTGCATGCAAGGGTCCGCTGGCAGTTACATTGCAGGATATATCTCCAGGTGCTGTAAGCTGGCTCTGGAATTTTGGTGACGGGGGAACTTCTACACAAAAGGCACCCTCGCATACCTATACTCAGGCAGGCGAGTATGATGTAAGTTTAACTATTACTACCAGTACCGGATGTACCAATACCTTAACAAAATCTAAATTTATACGTATTACTCCACCTGTCGTGCAAATTACGAATGCACCGGCAGGGGGCTGCGCTCCGTTTTTATTTAGTCCTGTTGCCGGCATAAATACTGTCGATGCGGTAAGTACTTATTTGTGGGATTTTGGTGACGGCGGAGCTACCAGCACTTCGGCAAATCCATCGCACACTTATAATGCGACAGGAAATTATACCATTAAACTTACCATCACCACTACAGGCGGATGCTCCGCTACCCTCACATTAACTGATGGAGTAAGAACAGGCCTTGCATCTTCACCTGCCTTTGCGGCCAATACCGTGCAATCATGTGCTGATTCAGTGGTGCTGTTTAATAACCAATCAACGCCTGCTTCAGGTCTCACTTATCTATGGAACTTTGGCGATGGCAACACATCAACAACACCCACACCTTCTCATAAATACGATCTGCCCGGGAGTTATACTGTTTCCTTATCTACAACAGATAACGGATGCACCAACACCATTAGCAAAACTGATTATATTACGGTTCAACCGCCTATTGCCAGGTTTACCTATAAGAGTGATTGCAGCACCAGACCAACAGTTAACTTTGCCAATACATCCATCATAGACAATACTAAACCGGTATCTTACCTATGGAATTTTGGAGATCCAACAAACGGCACTTCTACATCGGCAAATCCTTCTTATCAATTTCCAGCCAAACAAACATACAATGTAAGGCTAACGGTAACCAATGGCAATTGTGTAAACACCTATTTATTTCCGGTAGCGTTGGCTACCGAAAAAGCTGATTTTAGCAACACTTTGGACACCGTTTGCCGTTCGCAAAATATTATGCTGGCAGCTATTAACAGCAACCCGCAAAATATCGGGAACTACCAATGGTCATTCGATGGAAATCCGTTCTTTTTATGGGGAAAAAGTATTTTCACCAGTTTTAATCATAACGGTAAAATACCATTGTCTTTGGCGGTTACAGACCTGGGTGGCTGCTCGGATACAATTACCAAATTTGTTACCGTCGTTGGTTCTACAGCCGGCTTTACACCTTCTGATACTGCAGTATGCGTAAATGGCATCATCAGTTTTACCGATAAATCATCACCTGCCAATAGTATCAGACAATGGACATTCGATTATGGCGACGGTACAAAACAGACTTACACCAATAGTCCGTTCAGCCATCAGTACAAAGTTCCCGGCACTTTTGGTGTTAATCTGATTATTACAGGGAAAGATGGTTGTACAGATTCTGTTGGATTTAGTAACCTGGTGCGAATTTCAAAACCGGTAGCAGCGTTTGCTACTGATGACACCTTAATATGTCCCGGTGGCAGGTTGATCTTCGTGAATTTCTCAAGTATAATAAAGCCCGTCTCTTACCTGTGGAATTTTGGTGACGGCAGTGCTTTTTCAACCGATGAAAATCCTAATCACGGCTATTTGGGCACAGACAGCGCTTATACTGTTTCTCTTAAAATTCAGGATGCATTGGGGTGCACTGATTCGTTGTCACGGATTAAGTACATTAAAGTTTCCACTCCCAAATCTGTTTTTTCGGTTTCCGATTCAGCGACTATATGCCCGCCGCTTGAAGTTGAATTTCTTCCAAAAGCACAAAATTACCAGTCATTTTATTGGGATTTTGGCGATAACAGCACTTCAACACTTGATACCGCCATTCATTTCTATAATGCTTATGGAAGATATGTTGCCAAATTATACGTAGTTGGAAAAGGTGGTTGTATAGATTCAAGCCAGCAAATAATAAATGTTAATAATCCATATTCTTCTTCTTCAATAACCTATAGTCCGGTTAAGGCTTGTAATTCATTATTGGTAGATTTTGTTGTTAAAGTACCTGCCAACAGTTATTACGTTTTTCAATATGGAGATGGCTCTGATGATAAGTCTCAAAAAGACAGCCTCAAACATTTCTACAGTTCACCGAATACCTATACACCTTATATGGCATTAAGAGACAGCAGTGGCTGCGAGGTGGGTATTGCCGGCAATACTCCGATAAGAATATTAGGTGCACAACCGTTTTTCTCAGCAGACCGTAAATCATTTTGTGATTCAGGCACTGTTTTCTTTACTAATTACACCCTTACTAATGATCCGATAGTTTCCAGTGTATGGGATTTTGGAGATGGAATAACGTCTACCGATAAAGACGCTATCCATACGTTCCGCCAGCCCGGCTTATATATTGTTTCGTTAAATGTTAATACACAGTCAGGATGCACCCAGTCAATAACCGACACTATCCGGGTTTACAGAACACCGGTTCCATCCATAAATAGCGATAGCATCGTATGCATTAATTCGGCGCTGCTACTGAAAGGGCTGCTTTCTGCTCCGGATTCCACCGCTACTTATAACTGGAACCTTGGAAATGGAACTACCTCAACCCAGGTAAACAATACGGTAACCTATACTAAGGAAGGCATTTATCCGGTAACTTTTGAAGCAGTAAATATTTTAGGATGTAAAGGAAGCACTTTAAAAAATATAGTGGTGCCACCGCTTCCTGTTATCACTGTAGCATCAAATATTGTAGTACCTGTTGGCGCCGGTATCACAATTCCCATAACATATACTCCGGGAACAAAATCTTATAACTGGACGCCAACTGAGGGCTTAAGCTGTATCGATTGTGCTGCTCCTGTAGCCTATCCAAAAAAGACTACCAATTATACCGTCAATGTAACGGATAGTAACGGATGCGTTGCAAAAGCCACGTTTACACTTACCGTTGTTTGTAATGAAAACAATTATTTTGTTCCCAATACCTTTTCACCAAATGGAGATGGCAATAACGATGTATTCTTTCCCAGAGGCAACAACATAAACAGGATACAATCAATGCGTATCTTCAGCCGTTGGGGTGAAATGATTTTTGAGAAGAAGAACTTTTCGGCTAACAGCGCCGCTGATGGATGGAATGGAACTTACAAAGGGAAAGCTGCTCCTGCTGATGCGTACGTGTACATTGTAGAATTTATTTGCGAGAACGGCTCCATTATACCATTTAGAGGGAACGTAACATTAATAAGATGAAATCAATAATCATTTATGAAAACGCCAGCATGACCGGGAGGAGAAAAAGAACTTATAGGGCAAAAATATCAGGTCTGCTGATAATCATATTACTGGCAGGTTTGCAAAACTATTCCCAGGACATTCATTTTTCACAATTTTTTCAAGCTCCGCTACTCAGGAATCCATCTCTTGCCGGCATTTTCACCGGTGATATTCGGGTACAGGGAGTGTATCGTGATCAGTGGAAAAGTTTTACCAATGCGTACAGCTCAGGGTCATTTAACGGGGAATACAAAATGCCTGTAGGTAAAAGTAATGACTTTATAACAGCCGGGTTACAGATTTTATATGATAAAGCCGGTTCTGCAGGACTTACTACCACTTTTATAATGCCAGCTATCAATTATCATAAATCTTTAAGCAATGAAAAAGTAATGTATTTATCTGTCGGTTTCATGGGAGGAGTAATGCAGAAACGAATTGATCGCTCAAAAATAACTACTAACAACCAGTACGATGGTTCTGGATATAATCCGGCATTAGCTGATGGCGAGACTTTTGTAAATCCTAAATACACTTCGCCGGACGGCAGTTTTGGTGCCAGTTTCAACACCAGTTTTGGGCCGGATCAAAAAAACAGCCTTTATGTTGGGGCTGCCTTTCACCATATCAGTAGGCCTAAAAATTCTTTCTACTTATCTGCAGCCGCAGCATTAAATCCTAAATACGTTTTTTCAGCCGGCGTTAAATATAATATTGATGATTATACATATTTTACGCTTCAGGCCGATCATTCGCAACAAGGTGGCTTTAGTGAAACGATAGGTGGAGCGCTGTATTCATTTAAATTATCAGGTACACCGGAAGATCCGTTATACACCTTACATCTGGGCGCATTTTTAAGATGGAAAGATGCCTTAATACCGGTATTTAAAATTGATTATAACCCTTTTGAAGTGGCAGTCAGCTATGATGTAAATGTTTCCACCCTTAAAACCGTCAGCCAGGGAAGAGGGGGCTTCGAATTATCTGTTTCTTACGTTGGGTTTCTTGACCGCTCTAACTCATCGAAAAATAAGGTTTTGTGCCCCAGGTTTTAATTCTGCTATGCGGGTTTAACACAATCTGTTTTTTATAACCACAGAGGAAAGCCAGAGGTTAGGAAGAGGTTACACAGAGGAAATCTCTGTGTAACCTCTTCCTAACCTCTGGCTTTCTTCTGTGGTTATAAAAAAACTTACACTATAAGCCTTCAAAAATTACATTAAGCTGACAATCACGGTTAAACTGATTTAATAATAGATTGTCGTAATATTGAGGTCAAATTTTAACAATGCTAGAAATCGGACAAAAAGCACCTGAATTTAGTTTGTATGATACCGAAAAGAATAAAGTATCGTTAGCAGATCAAAAAGGTAAAAATGTATTGCTGCTGTTTTTTCCCCTTGCTTTTACAAGTGTTTGTACTCAGGAATTGTGTTCCGTCAGAGATAGCATAACCATTTTTAATAACCTGAACGCTACGGTTTTTGGAATCAGTGTTGATTCTGTTTATACGCTTAAAAAATTCAGGGAAGAGCAACTACTGAATTTTGAATTGTTAAGCGATTTTAATAAAGAAGTTTCGGCAGCTTACGATTCACTTTACAATACTTTTTCCCTTGAAATGAAAGGTGTGTCAAAAAGGGCTGCCTTTGTTATTGACAAGGATGGAATATTACGATATAAAGAGATTTTGGCCAATGCAGGTAATGTACCTGACTTTGATACGATCAAGCATGCATTATCACTTATTGCCTGATTTGCGTTAAAATAATTATAAAATACGATAAATGCTAAGGGTAATACAGTAATTTGATCATATTTTGATATACAATATTGTAGTTTTAAAGGAATGGCTATAACTTGTAAGTGTAAAAGATCGATTTATGAGAATTTTTTACATATTGTCTCTGTTAATTATGTCTGGCTTTCATGCTCTTAGCCAATCCCATGCCGATCAGTTCCCGGAACCCAAAATAACCAAATTTTATCCTAATCCTGCGGTTAGCCAGATAACTTTCAGTTTTGAAAATGGCCAGGAGAAAGACAAATCATTTCAGATTTTTAACTTTATTGGCAAAAAAGTCTTTGAACTTCAATCAATTTCTGCAAAAACTATTGTTGACCTGTCTGAATTTTACAGGGGTGTTTATATTTTTCAACTAAGAGATAAAAATGGAAGAGTAGTGGAGTCGGGTAAGTTCCAGGTTTCAAAGTAAGTTTAACTCATAAATCCTTATTGTACTTCTACTATCAGAAATTTCAGGTATTGAGTATTTTCTATTCCTTTTATTATAGGATGGTCACTCGATTGGGTTTGCAAGGTAACCTGCCTTAGCTTTTTTCTTGCATCTTTTGCAGCATCTTCAATAATCTGTAGAAAAAGTTCCGGAGTAATAAGGTTTGTACAGGAAGCAGTTACTAAAAACCCTCCTTTCCTGATTAGTTTCAATGCACGAAGATTAATTTCTTTATAACCAGTGATGGCCTTGTCGATATTTTCGCGGCTCTTGGTAAATGCAGGTGGATCTAAAATCACAACATCGTATTCTCTTCTTTCTTTAGCCCAGGTTTTTAATACGTCGAAAGCATTCATTGGCTCAAAAGAACAAATATTTTCTAATCCATTAAGACGTGCATTTTTTCGTGCCTGGTTGACCGCACTTTCTGAAATATCTATGCCCAGTACTTTCTTCGCTCCGTAAGAGGCTGCATGAACAGAAAAAGTGCCCGTGTAACAAAATGCTTCCAGCACTTCAGCATCCTTCACAATATGTTTCAATTCTCTTCTGTTATCCTGCTGATCTAAAAAATAGCCGGTTTTTTGGCCGTTTTCAACGTCAACGTGAAACTTAAGTCCGTTTTCGTTGATAATGATGTTAGTATCAAAAGGCGCCGACAAAAATCCCTTTTGCTGAGTAAGGCCTTCCAGTTCGCGAATGGGAACATCATTGCGCTCAAATATTCCTTTAGGCGAAAATACTTTTTCCAATGCCCATATAATTTCGGGTTTCCATTTGTCAATTCCTAACGCCAATGTCTGAATAACAAGATAATCGTTAAACTTGTCAATGATCAACCCTTGTAGGTAATCGGCTTCTCCAAAAACCAGACGGCAATTTTCAGTATAACCCAACCTGCTTTTGTAATCGCGTGCCTGAGTTATTTTGCGTAAGAAAAAATCTTCGTTCATAACTTCAGCATTGTCTCTGGTAAGTAACCGGATAAGTATCTGAGATTTTGGATTGATATATCCTTTACCGATAAATTTTTTATCATGAGTGAATACCTGCACGGTATCTCCCCCTTCTGCATTCCCATCAATCAAGTTCACTTCGTTAGTAAAAATCCAGGGATGGCCATTTTCAACACGGCGACTGATTTTATTCTTTAAAAAAACATTGATCATTGTGTATCTATTCCACGTATTATTGATTACAAAATATTTAAGCTATTGAATAGCCGGCTGCAAACTTAGGCCATTTATTGTTAAACGCTTCCCTAAGCACAACACGACAATTTGTCTTTAGTGCTCCATTGGCAAAATAATTGTCGAAACAAGCATTGCAGTACTTAAATTGATTTTTTAATTTTCTAATTATAGTAAAACTCACCAGCTTTGACATGTGGCTTTCATTCTTATGTCATGATGGTAGTTTTTGATAATTTTTACTAACAATATGAAAGATAAAGACTTTAAAAATCCAGGTGATAATAGTAATGGCGACGCACCTTTTTCCGGAAATGACAATGATACAGCCATTAATATAAATTCAGATTCCGACGTATCAGGAACACCCTTTCTCAACGAGTTTAATCAGGATCCTGAAATTGAAAAAATGCAGGCAGAAATTGTGGAATTAAAAGATAAGTATGTCAGGCTGGTAGCAGAATTCGACAATTTCCGCAAGCGTAATGCCAGGGAAAGGCTTGATCTGATGCAAACTGCTGGTAAAGAAGTATTGGTGTCTCTGCTGGATGTGTTAGATGATTGCGAAAGGGCTCAAAAACAAATGGAGAACAGTAATGATATTACTGCCATTAAAGAAGGAATTTCATTGGTTTTTAATAAATTAAGAAATACTGTACAAAGCAAGGGTGTGAAAGCAATGGAGAGTATAAATCAGGAATTTAACCCTGACCTCCATGAAGCTATCACAGAAGTTCCAGCCCCTGCTCCTGAGCTTAAAGGTAAAATATTGGATGAAGTACAGAAAGGTTATTATCTCAATGATAAGATAATAAGGTTTGCAAAAGTTGTTGTTGGTAAATAGCTAAAATGAATTTTAGCTACTGGTTATTCGATATTACTGCCTGATCGATGATTTTAAGAAGCAGGTATGATTGCAAAAAAAGTTAGTCTATTGCGTTTAATAGAAGAGTCAGGTTCATTGTGTTATCACTAATTAGTCATTGTTAAATCTGATAATGACTTAATGACAAGAATTATGTTTTTATATGTCTAAAAGAGATTATTACGAAATACTGGGAGTTACGAAGAGTTCTCCCGGAGAAGAAATTAAAAAGGCCTATCGTAAGGTGGCCATGCAATATCATCCGGACCGTAATCCGGGTGATAAAGCCGCGGAAGAAAAATTCAAGGAAGCTGCGGAGGCTTACGAGATTTTAAGCGATGGAGACAAAAGAGCCCAGTACGACAGGTATGGCCATGCAGGTGTTCAGGGTAGTGCGCGGGGTGGTTCCGGAAACATGGAAGACATATTCAGCCACTTCGGGGACATTTTCGGTGGTGATTTAAGTAGTTTTTTTGGCGGAGGTGGCGGTAGAAGCGGTGGCAGAAGTCAGGGCGTGAAAGGAAGCAACCTGCGCATAAAGATCAAGTTGAATTACGAAGAGATTGCTAAAGGCGTTACAAAGAGTATCAAGGTAAAAAAATATGTTGCCTGTAATACCTGTAGTGGAAGCGGCGCAAAAGATAAAGGCAGCATACAAACCTGTGGTTCCTGCGGTGGCAGTGGCCAGACAAGGAAAATAACAAACACTTTCCTCGGGCAAATGCAAACCGTTACTACCTGTCCTACCTGTAATGGGGAGGGCACCACTATTTCGGCTAAATGCCCCAGTTGTAAAGGTGAAGGAAGGGTTTATGGAGAAGAGACCGTACCGATTGAAGTACCGGCCGGCGTTCAGGAAGGTATGCAGTTAAGCATGAGGCAAAAAGGGAATGCCGGAGAACGGGGTGGTGTAAATGGAGATCTTATTGTTCTTATTGAAGAAGAAGCACACCCTGAATTGCATCGCGATGGATTGAATGTGGCTTATCCATTATATATTTCATTTCCAGATGCAGTTAACGGTACCAATGTGGAAGTTCCTACTATTGATGGTCGCGCCAAATTCAAAATTCCCCCCGGAACGCAAAGCGGAAAAGTTTTCAGATTAAAAGGTAAAGGATTTCCTGCTGTAAATTCCTATGAAAAAGGAGATCAACTGATCCCTATTAACATATGGACACCGCAGAAACTTTCAGCCGATGAAAAACAAGAAATTGATAAGATGAGTAGCTCCCCCAATTTTCAACCTACTCCGGATAAAACGGAAAAGAACACTTTCGATAAGGAAAGGGAAATGTTTACTT
>CAXTDO010000061.1:0-14304 GCA_964242315.1 uncultured Flavihumibacter sp. | reverse complement strand
GTTTGGCAGAGGATTGGTGCGCACCTCGGAAGATTTCGGCAACCAGGGAGCAATTCCATCCCATCCTGAGTTGCCGTACTGGCTTGCGATCAGCTTCAGGGAAAGCGGCTGGAATGTTAAGGCATTGATGAAGCAGCTTGTAATGTCGGCCGCATACAGGCAAAGCTCTGCAACAAACAGCCACCTGCAAAATGTTGATCCTGAAAATATCTTGTTGGCAAGAGGTCCGGCCAACCGGTTAACCGGCGAAATGTTACGCGACAATGCCCTGGCCGCATGCGGATTGCTGAATACTACTATCGGTGGTCCCAGCGTTTACCCGTATCAGCCCGAAGGACTTTGGAAAATAAATGGCGCCGTATATAAACCCGACTCTAATTCCAATGTTTACAGGCGCGGCATTTATACCGTCTGGAAAAGATCGGTACCCAATCCGACACAGTCAACCTTCGACGTAGGCATTCGAACGAGTTGTGTCGTAAGAAGGCAGTCTACCAATACACCGTTGCAGGCGTTGATAACCATGAACGATCCCACTTTTGTGGAGGCAGCCCGTGTGATGGGAGAGGAGATGACTAAAGCACCTGATACCCGCTTGGCAATCAATGATGCGTTTAGAAAACTAACCGGCAGGAAATGCTCGCCAAAAGAACTTCAATTGCTCACGGAACTGCAGGCAAAAGAATATCGGAAATTTCAAACGGATACCTCAAAAATAAAAGGATGGATTAATACCGGGTTGCATAGATCAGATCCAACACTTCCTAAAGATAAGCTGGCCGCCAATGCTGTAGTCGCAAGTACCATTATGAACCTGGATGCTACCATCACTAAAAGATAAACTATGTGCCACCACGAAGAAGCATTTAACCCTTTTAATAAAGACCTTGAGATAGTAAAGAAACAGCTTGACCGGAGAGCATTTCTCACCAAGACCTCTATGGGATTGGGTGCTATGGCTCTGGGTTCATTATTAGGCACCTCGCATCTATTCGGAAAAAGCAGTGAAGCGGTGGAAGAAGCTGCCAAAGCCGAAACCTTTCCCAACTTCCTTCCAAAAGCAAAGCGGATCGTGTACCTCTTTCAAAGCGGTGGTCCATCACAGTTAGACATGTTTGATTATAAACCGCAGCTTGAACAATACCAGGGAAAAGACCTGCCCGCATCCATAAGAAAAGGCCAGCGGCTCACCGGGATGAGCGCCGACCAGGCAATATTCCCGGTGGCATCTTCTGTCTTCAAGTTCCAGCAATACGGTAACTGCCGGGCATGGGTAAGCGATCTGATGCCTTACACCGCTGAAGTGGTAGATGAACTGTGTTTTATCAAGTCAATGAGCACCGATGCCATTAACCACGACCCCGCCACCACCTTTTTTCAAACAGGCAACCAGATAGCAGGCAGGCCTTCAATCGGTTCATGGATCAGCTACGGCCTGGGTTCCGACAATGATAACCTCCCCACATTTATCGTGCTGGTATCAAAGAATGCCGGCGGACAACCGCTGCTGGCGCGGCTTTGGGGCAATGGTTTCCTGGAATCAAAACACCAGGGCGTTCAATTTCGTTCCGGCAAAGACCCTGTATTGTTTTTAAGCGACCCGGAGGGTTATGATGGAAAAGATCGCAGGGAAATGCTCGACTACTTAAAAAGCTTAAACCAGTTGCAGCATGATACGTATGGTGATCCTGAAATAAACACCCGCATTGCACAATATGAAATGGCTTATCGCATGCAAACTTCCGTGCCTGAAGTAACGGATATGTCGGATGAGCCGGATTGGATTTATGATATGTATGGCAAAGACAGTCGCGACCCTGGCACTTTTGCTGCCAACTGCCTGCTTGCACGCAGACTGCTGGAGAAAGATGTAAAATTTGTGCAGCTCTACCACCAGGGCTGGGACCAGCATTCCGATCTGCCGGGTGGACTGAAAACGCAATGTAAGAATACCGATCAGGCAACTGCCGCCCTGATAAAAGATTTAAAACAACGGGGTCTGCTCGAAGACACATTAGTAGTATGGGGAGGCGAGTTTGGCAGAACCGTTTATTCGCAGGGAAAACTATCAAAAGATAATTATGGCCGCGACCATCATCCGCGCTGCTTCACCATATGGATGGCCGGCGCCGGCGTAAAGCCCGGATTTACTTTTGGTGAAACCGATGAATTCGGTTACAACATCACCAAAGACCCGGTGCATGTTCACGACTTCCATGCAACACTCTTACATCTTTTTGGAATTGATCACGAAAAACTAATTTACAAGTATCAGGGAAGAAGATTCCGGTTGACTGACGTAAGCGGAAAGGTGGTGAAGGAACTGTTGACTTAGATAATGATTAATGTTTAATGATTAATTATTAACGGATAGTTTATCCTTTATAAATCACTAATGCTTTTTATCATTAACAACTAACCGTTAATCATTAATCATTAATCATTAAAATGGTTCTTGCTGACGCATCAATATTCTTCGGCCGTTTTCATCCGCTATTGGTGCACCTGCCGATAGGTTTTTTAATTCTGTCTGCCGTCCTTGCGTTGCTAGGCCGGAGGGAAAAATATCAGGCCATTCAACCTGCCATCTCCTTCGCATTATTGGCGGGCACAATCTGTGCTATCCTCGCCTGTATTACCGGCTTCATCTTATCCTCCGGTGGTGACTATGATCAGGAGACGCTGTCCACTCACATGTTGGGTGGATTTACTACAGCGATTGTTTCGCTCTTTGCGTATCTGCTAAGCACCAAAATGATTTCGATAAGATATTTACAAACCGGCAGGGCGTTATTTATTACAATGGCAATTATGGTGATAGCTATCAGCGTTACCGGACATTTCGGCGGCACACTCACTCATGGATCGGGTTATCTTTCATCTGACATTTTATTTGATGAAGAGAAAAAAAACAAAAAGATCACCGATATCAATAATGCTTTTATTTATGAAGACCTGGTGGAGCCGATTCTTGAAAAGAAATGCAGTAATTGTCATAATGGTAGTAAGAAGAAGGGACAGTTTTCAGTAGAGAGTTATAAATCGCTGATGAAAGGAGGGAAGCATGGCGTTGTAATAGAAGCGGGACAATCCGGTAAAAGCGAACTGATCAAAAGGGTAACTCTTAATCCCGCAGATGAGAAGTTCATGCCAGGCGACAATAAGCCATCGCTCACTGAAAATGAAAAAAACATCATAATATGGTGGATTGATAAAGCAGGGGCAGCGGTTGGTAAAATAGTAAAGGAAGCCGGACCCACGGATGCGGTAAAAAAAGATATCGTTGCCTTTCTTGGGTTGCCAAATAGTGATCCGTCACAACAGGGTGACGAAGATAGCAGTAGTAATTATCTTGTTCATCTTAACCTGCCCAATGTAGCTGAGCAGCAGGTGAAGGCTTTAAAACAATCAGGATTTGTAGTCAAGTACATAAACCTGAAACCCGTTTTGCTTGATGTTACGCTTCCCGAAAAGAATGCAGGGCCAGATATGATCGACGGAAAGTTGAAACTATTACTAAGTGTTAAGGATAATATCTTTTGGTTGAACATCGCGGGCAACAACATTTCAGACGGCCAGTTACAAACAATCAGCCTGCTAAGAAATTTACAGCGACTAAGGTTAGATAATAATCCCGTAACTGATGCAGGTGTGGTTAAGCTAAAAACCTTGCTAAACCTTGAAAGTATCAACTTATACAATACCAAAGTCACCAATGAAAGTCTAGTTGCATTGTCGTCGCTTACAAAATTGAAGCATGTGTATGTTTGGGGAACAAATGTTAGTAGGGAAGGTGATAGTTTGAAGATTGTAACAGGTGTGAATAAGAATTTAACCACAGAGTAAAAGCCAGAGGTAAAGAAGAGGATACACAGAGGCCTCCTTTGTGTAACCTCTTCTTCTCCTCTGGCGTTTCTGGGGTTAAAAAAAACGACAAGCCACATTTTCAAGGGCACAGCTTTTGAAAACAATACTACTATCTATTAACTAAAATTCAAAACAATGAAAAAGATCAACCTAATTTTTATGATGCTGCTTGCGGCAGGAGCTTTCCAGGCTTGTGGCAGTGGAGACGGCGAAAAAAAAGACGGCGTTGAAGTGGCCAAGGATATTAATGAGAGTAACAAACAGGCTCCCGGGAAAGCCTCCGACTTTATGGTAAAAGCTGCCAGCGGAGGAATGATGGAAGTAGAACTGGGCAATCTTGCGCAAACCAAAGCAATTGACCCCAGGGTTAAAAATTTCGGTGCTATGATGATCAAAGACCATACACAGGCAAATACGGAAATGAAGACTTTAGCTGATGGCAAAGGCGTTGCGCTGCCACCGACATTAGGAGAAGATCACCAGAAGCATGTGAACGACCTGCAGCAAAAATCAGGAGCTGAATTTGATAAGGCTTATATCAGCATGATGGTAGACGATCATAAGAAAGATATCAGTGAATTTGAAGATGCTGCCAAGCTGGACGATGCGGATGTAAAAGCGTTTGCTCAAAAAACATTACCTGTTCTGCGCACACACCTTGATTCTGCGAAGGCGATCAACAGCGCGTTGAAGTAATGATCAGTTATTAATGATTAATTATTAATGATTAACGGTGAAATACTTTATCATATTTTTTGTTGTTAATACGGTTACATTAATCGTTAATAATTAATCATTAATCATTTACCACAACATTTTTCCCTGATAATAGTCGAGCACTTTGATACGAATCAGATAATCGTATTTAGCAATAATGAGGTTGGTATTGGCAAGGTCTACTTTATTTTTAGCGATGAGATAGTCAACCTGAGTTGAAGCGCCTGCATTAAACTTTACTTCTGCCGTGCGGAATAATTCCGAGTAATCAGCTACCTGCTGCACCAGCTTTTGATACCTTTCATAAGCGGCCGTCATATTGAAATAAGCCTGCTCAACATTTTGCTTTAATTGAATATTGGTGGTTTCTTCTATATAAGTACGGTTTTTTAAAGCGATTTTGGCCAGTAAAACCTGGTATCTTGCGCGGAAGCCACTTAATATCGGGATGCTTAAACCTACGCTAAGAGATGTGGAATAGTTATTATTGAACTGATTAAAATAGTTGATTTTTTCGGAGTTATAGTTACGCTGACTTGTATACACCGGAACTTTGTTACCTGAAATTTCAATATAGTCACCCGACGCAACGGGTGTTGAATTCAGCAATATGTCTTTTCTTGCGGCGCTGGAGTAATTGGTGAAAAGATTTCCGTATAATCCCAGTGTTGGATAATACAAACTTCTGGCAACTTTAACAGCCTTCTCCGCACTTTGGCGGCGCAGTTCCGCACCCTTTACGAGGGCAAGTTGTTGCAGGGCAGCTTGATAAATCTGATCAGGTGTTGTTTCATAGGCTGTAAACTGGTCCGCTGAAATTTCCGCTACCTGCAGCTCTTTGTTATAAGCTATGTTCATCAATTGCACAAGCGTAAGCTTAGCAGTATTCAATGTGTTTCGTGTATTGATGATAGACAACTGGTCGTTCGAAAGCTGGCCTTTCAGGTCATACAAATCTGCCGGTGAGATGGCGCCGTCTTTATTGAGTATTTCGAGCCTTTCTACCTGGGTTTTTGTTACCTGTTCCTGTTTGCGGGCCTGTTTCAGCTGGTCTTCGTTATTGAGGATCTGTACATAAGCAAGTATCACGTTCAGCGTAATATTATCTTTAACTTGTTGCAGTTCCATTTTGCTAGCCTCGTAACCCAGTTTATTCTGTTTGATGGTATTAAGGATGCGGCCGCCGTTGAATACATTTATGCCCGTGTTTAAATTGAAGTTAGCGGTGTTCACCTGTTGGTTAATGTAACCATTTGTGAAAGGATCGATGCTTCTGCCCTGGTTGGTACCATTGTTTAAGCTTCCACTTAAATCCGGTAACACGCTGGCCTTCGACTGTTTCAGGTAAACGTTTTCAGTTTGCGCTTGCAGATCGCTTTGTTTCACCTGCAAATTATTGGCGATGGCTGTTTCTACCGCCTGCCTCAGTGTAAGTTTGTTATCCTGTGCCTTTAAGCTTACAAACAGTAAGCATAAAATGACACTGCCAAGTATTCGTTTCATAAAAATATATTCGGTTTGTATTGTTATTTTGAAAAGAGGGAACAACCTGTGAAGTTTCTAAAAACCTGTCAGGTTTAAACCGAGGGTGCTTTGTATTAAACCTGTGAGGTTTTTAGAAACCAGTAAAGCGGACGAGCTTTACCGGGTTGTTCCCTCCTTTGTTGAATGACTACCAAGAGTTATCAGCCAAACATTATACTTTTATTAACAATCGTTTTAGCTTTCAATTCTTCCATCCAACAAATTAATAATCCTCGATCCGTATGCCGCGTTTTTTTCGGAGTGCGTTACCTGTATGATGGCTACACCATCATTGTTGAGTTCTTTAAATAAACCCATGATCTCTTCACCCTGTTTTGAATTAAGGTTCCCGGTAGGTTCGTCCGCCAGTAATAACTTTGGTTTTGCAATCAAAGCCCTGGCAATACCCACTAACTGCTGCTGACCGCCCGAAAGCTGCGAAGGGAAAAGATCTTTCTTCCCTACAATCTGGAACCTGTCTAAAATATCGGCCACCATTGCCTTTCTTTCAGAGCCTTTTATATCCTGGTATATAAGTGGCGTTTCAATGTTTTCATATACCGTCAACTCATCTATAAGGTGATAAGCCTGGAAAACGAAACCGATATATTGTTTGTATAAAGCAGAACGATGCTTTTCTTTTAATTTATGAACGGCTTCACCCATAAATAGATACTCCCCTTCAGAAGGTTCATCCAGCATACCGATAATATTGAGCAGTGTGGATTTACCGGAACCAGAGGGTCCCATAATAGATACAAATTCTTTTTCCTTTACTTCAAGGTTTATATCTTTTAGAATAAAATTCCTGTTACTGCCTGAGTTGTACCACTTGGAAACATGTTGTAAATTCAGCATGAGATAAATACCTTGATTAAATGATTAAATGATTATTACAATTCCATTCCTAACTGACAACCTATGATTAATTGTTTTTAATTACTCCGTTCTTAAATTTTTTACCGGACTTTCATCCGCTGTTTTAAAGGCCTGAATACCTACCGTTAAAAATGCAATAGCCAGCGCTCCTGATCCTGATGCAGCAAACATCCACCAACTTAAATTAATCCGGTAAGCAAAATCCTGCAGCCATATGTGTGATACCCACCAGCCTATTGGCGCAGCGAAAAGAAACGCTATGATCACCAGCAGCAAAAAGTCTTTCGACAATAAAAAAATCAGGTTTTGAACCGATGCGCCTAACACTTTCCGGATACCGATTTCTTTGGTGCGTTGTTCTACAGTAAATGAGGCCAGCCCGAATAATCCAAGACATGCAATAAAAACTGCCAGGCCCGTAAATAGCATAAACAGATTCCCTTTACGTTCGTCTTCCTTGTATTGTTGAGCAAAATTTTGATCAAGGAAATAGAACTGAAAAGGGTTGTTATGATCAAATTGCTTAAAAGTTTTTTCAATGTAAGCAAGCGCTGCAGCAGTATTGTCGGATTTAACTTTTATAAAAAGATTATCAGCCTCCTGTTTTTGCAACATGTTCATGATAAGTGGCTCTATGTTCTTGTGTAAAGAAGCCGTATGAAAATCTTTCACTACACCTATTACCGTTGCTTCAGCAGTGGCATTTTTGTCGCCGGTAAAATACCATACCCGTTTGCCAATAGCGTCTTTCCAACCTGCGGTTTTTACAAGTGTTTCATTTACAATAACAGCATTCATTGAATCAGTAGCGAGTGATGAAGAAAAGTTCCTTCCATCGATCAGTGGAATTTTCATCAATGGAAGATAGCTTGCATCGATTCCAAGAAAACGCCCGACGATGGTATGATCCTGTTTTTGACCATCTTTTTCCAGGTAGTAACCGGCACCGGAAATATTATCATTACCCAGGGGAATGGTAGTTGAGGCATTACCGGTGATGCCGGGATATTGCATTAGCTGTGTTTTGAAGGCCTGCAGGTTTTTCGTTCTCAGGTCGAAAGGCACTCTTAAACCCACAACCTGTTCTTTAGTAAACCCGAGATCAGATGATATGGCATAGCTGATTTGCTTATAAGTGATCCAGGTAAATATTATTAAAGTAGTAGAGATTGTAAATTGAAAAACAACCAGTGATCTTTGAAAAAAGTTATTGGAAGGATTTTTCCCAAACACGCCTTTTAATACCGCAATAGGTTTGAACTTAGACAAGAAAATGGCGGGGTACGCTCCACTCAGTAAGCCAACGCCAACAGCAATTAATAGCATTAATATTGTTACGAAGCCACAGCCATTATTCCAGATAGAAACCTCCTTTCCGGTGATTTGTTTCAGGAGTGGTGATACGAGCTCCATTAAACACAGGCTTAAAGCTGCGGCGCATAATACCAATAGCAGCGACTCAGTAAAAAATTGAAAGATCAGTTGCCACCTTGCAGATCCCATTACTTTACGGATGCCTACTTCTTTAGCCCTTTTAATAGATTGTGCCGTGGCAAGGTTTATGTAATTAATGCAGGCTAATAAAAGTATGATGCCAGCTACCGAAAAAAATATATACAGGTATAGAATGTTACCGTTGGCGTTCATTTCATTGGCCAGATGTGAATGAAGATGTATAGAAGTTACCGGTTGTAATGGCAATTGAATCTCCGCACCAGGATCGTTAGCCTGTTTGGTTATAAACGCATTCATCTTTGGTTCCAGCTTTGCCGGGTCAGTTCCTTTCTTTAATAAAACATAGGTGTATAAGCTGAAGTTCTGGAAGGCGGTTACAAAATCGGCTTTTGTATCCAGAACACTCACCACATCGAAAGTAAAATGAGATTGTATTGGCACATCCTTAATGATTCCGGTAACTTTTTGCGGCGTGCCTTTTATGTAAGAT
This sequence comes from uncultured Flavihumibacter sp., assembly GCA_964242315.1. Taxonomy (GTDB): domain Bacteria; phylum Bacteroidota; class Bacteroidia; order Chitinophagales; family Chitinophagaceae; genus JADCRZ01. The sequence goes on along the minus strand of CAXTDO010000061.1, from coordinate 5,372 downwards.
ACCAGTTTGCCACCCGCTTGTGACACATCACCAAAGATTTTTTTAGCCGTACTTTCTGTTATTACTATCGAGTTAGGTTGCGTTAATGCAGTGGCTGCATCTCCATAAATAAACGTATAACTAAAAAGCTTAAAAAAGCTGCTTTCTGTAAAAATGGGAAGAACTTCCAACAGATCTTTATCTGTTTTTATATATTCGGTTCCTTCTGTAGAGAAGCGGGTGATATCTTCAATTTCGGGAAAATTGCTTTTCAGTAAGGGCGCTATCGGTCCGGAGGTGGTGGCCGTATGTATATCGCCTGTTTTCCATTTATAATCAAGCGCGATGCGATACAGGCGATCAGCGTTTTTATGATACCTGTCATATTTTAATTCATCCATAAAATAAGCAAGTATCAGCAGGCAGGAGGTAAGGCCCAACGTTAGTCCGGCGATATTTATAAAAGAAATAAATTTATGCCTGCGCAAATTGCGAACTGCGATCTTTAAATAAGTTTTGAACATATAATCCGTTTTTAGTATTCCTTTTTTATTCGGTCCTTAAACTTTTAACAGGGTTGCTTATTCCTGCCTTTATTGCCTTGAAGCTGACTGTTATTAATGCTATAAACAAGGTAAGTAAGCCTGCAAATGCAAAAACTAGGTAACCGATATCTATCCTGTATACAAAATCCTGAAGCCATTTATTCATAAAATACCAGGTAACAGGTGAAGCAATTAACAGTGCAAGGGCTACAAGTTTCAAAAAGTCTTTTGAGAGCAGTGTAACGATCGATACAAGTGATGCACCTAAAATTTTTCTTATGCCCACTTCTTTCTGGCGGTTTACTGCCGCAAGCGCTGCGAGACCAAACAGCCCCAGGCATGCCAGAAAAATTGAAACAGTGCTCGCCCAGCTTATAATGCTACACCATTTTGCTTCGGATTTATAAAAACGGTTGAAGTCTTCATCCAAGAAACTATATTTAAACGGAAGGTCCGGAACAATGGATTTCCAGGTAGCCTCTAGGTATGTTATCGTCCTGGAAAGGTTTTCCGGTTTTATGCGTACAAAAAACTTCCTGGGTTCAACAACAGGGGGCATTAAAAATAACTGCGACCTTACTGAACGGTGCAGTGGTTCGAAATTAAAATCCTTTATCACTCCAATGATGGTTTTTGGCGGGGCCGAACCCGGACGTTTTGATGCTTTTCTTAATTGCTTGCCAATCGCATCGGCTGGAGTAGCAGCTCCCAGTTGTTGTGCAAGCACCTCATTAATAATCACTGCGCCTGAAGTGTCTGAACCGGTACGAGCATCAAAATTACGGCCTGCTATTAAACGCATCCCCATCACAGGCAGAAATCCTGCATCTACAGGATATTCTATCACGCCTTTCATTTCTCCGTTAAATTCGTATCCGCCACCCATTTGCCCTGCTCCTTCTCCTAGTCCGATTTCAGATGCGGTCTGCCCTATTACGGAAGGGTTAGATTTCAATGCAAGTGCAAAAAGAGGAAACACTTTTTTTGCATCAGTGCCGGCCGCATCAATAACTACAATATTTTCTTTATTAAAACCAAGATTCTTTGAACGTAAAAAAGATAGTTGTTGTAAGATGATAATGGTTGCAATGATCAGTCCTATTGAAAGGACAAATTGAAAGCTTACCAATGATTTGATAAATATGTTCGATCCTCCTACTTTAACCTTGCTTTTCAATACTTCCAACGGATTGAAGCCGGATAATACCAGCGCCGGGTAAGAGCCGGCCAATATGCCCACCACGATAATCAACGATGGCATAAGCCAGGAAATTTCCGGAAACTGGTCAAAAGAAAAACTAAGCGACCTGCCGGCAAGATGGTTAAAATATGGTAGTAAAAGATATACCAGCAGTACACCAATGCCCGCGGATATTATACTTAACATTACAGATTCCGAAAGGAACTGGACCAATAGTGTTTTTCTACTACTACCGACTACTTTTCTTACACCTACTTCCTTTGCTCTTCCGGCGGAGCGCCCGATTGATAAGGTTGTAAAATTAATGCAGGCGATAAGCAATACGGCTCCTGCAATGCTTAGCAATATCCAGATGTTTTTAGGGTCGATGGTTTCAGGGCCATCTTCAATGGTGGCGTTTACATGTATATCACGCAACGGCTGTAAGCGAAAGCTCACCGGCAGTGGTCCTGCATTCCATAAGCCCTCCTTTTTTAATTCACTTTCTTCTTCAGGATAATATCTGTGACGGAATTTTGCCAGCCGTTCCGGTTCATTCATCAATTTGCTTCCATCCCGAAGTTGCACAAAGGTTTCAATTCCAATTGTCATATTCCAATCCTGTTCACTTTCCTTTCCCCAACTGGTTGCGGTAATGTAGTTAAAGCTTCCCAGTATCTGAAACTGAACGGTTGAGTTAGCCGGTATATCGGCGGTAACGGCTCCCACAGTAAAAGGTTCAAATGCATCATCCATTTTTATATCCACTCGTTTTCCTACAACATCCGTTTCACCAAAAATTTGCAGTGCGGTAGTTTTCGTGAGAACGATGCGATCAGGATCTTTTAACGCATTTGTTGCATTACCTGCTAAGAAGGGAAACGAAAAAATTTTCAAAACCTGTGGATCAGCAAAGGAAACATCAGAGCGCAGCACCTTATCATTTGCTTTTATAAATTTCTGCTCACCACCCTTAAAGCGAGCAAATTCCTGTACGTCGGCAAAGTCCTTCTTCAAGGCCGGACCGAACGGCGTGTACATGGAGGCTGTTCCTCCGGGCTCGCGGTCTTTAGACCCGGCCCACCATTGAGTAACCCGAAATATTCTGCCCGCATCCTTATAAAAGCGATTATAGCTAAACTCATTAACAGCAAATAATAAAAACAAACTGAAGCAGGCAAGTCCTAATGAAAGCCCTATAACGTTGATAAAGCTCAGCACTTTCTGACGCAGCAGGTTCCTAAACGCAATTTTTAAATAATGCCTTATCATAGTTATAGTAGTTAAAGATGTAATCTTTAATAAATATCTGCGGCGGATTAATAGACACCTGTTACATCATACCATAATATTCTCCATCACCGTTTGCCCGTCGAGCATCCGGATAATGCGGTGACTGAAACGCGCATCATGTTCAGAGTGTGTTACCATGATGATGGTAGTTCCTTTTTCGTTGAGGTCGGTTAGCAGTGTCATCACTTCATTGCCGTTAGATGAATCGAGGTTACCCGTAGGTTCATCTGCCAGTATCAGCTTGGGGTTATTTACTACGGCTCTTGCAACCGCAACACGTTGTTGTTGTCCGCCGGAAAGCTGCTGTGGAAAGTGGTTACGGCGATGCATAATCTGCATCTTGTCCAGCACTTCTTCCACCCGTTTCTTTCTTTCGGGAGATTTAACACCCAGGTAGATAAGCGGCAGCTCAACATTTTCAAATACGGTTAATTCATCAATAAGATTAAAGCTTTGAAATACGAACCCGATATTGCGCTTGCGCAATTCAGCTCTTTTACGTTCATTGAATTTAGCCACTTCAATGCCATTGAATACAAAGCTGCCGCTGTCAGGATCGTCCAGCAATCCAACAATGTTTAATAACGTTGATTTGCCACAACCGGAGGGTCCCATCACCGCTACAAACTCACCTTCGGCAACTTCAAATGAAAGTTTGTTCAAAGCAATTGTTTCTACGTCTTCAGTTCTGTAGATTTTCTCAAGCCCGGAAATTTTAATCATGTGTTTTAGATATGAGGTGTGAGGTATGAGGTATGAGGTATTGACCTCATCTCATACAATAGCGTTTTTATAAATATCTTATAAGTGAAATAAATTTGTTAGACCAGATTATTTAAATGAGTGCATCATTCACCTCATACCCCATACCTGATGACAGCGTTAAGCTGTCATCTACCTCATACCTGATTACTCCTTCTTCAAAATCAACTCCTGCATTGTTCCATAATTTTCGTAGCTCGACGTTACTACTTTCTCTCCCGGTTGTAAACCTTGCAACACTTCATAATAATCGGTGCTTTGACGCCCCAATTGAATGTCTACTTTATAAGCTGTCTTGCCGTTTTCTGCTACTTTAAAAATCCAGTTGCCACCGGTTTGCTGGTAGAAGCCGCCTCTTGGTAACAGTATGGCCTGCGTTTCATCACTTAAACCCAGCAGTATTTGTAATGTTTGTCCTTTGCGCAAGCCTTGTGGTATGGCACCTATGAATTCCATGTCTACCTGTATGCGTGAGTTGGTAACCTGTGTGTATATTTTCTTTAATTTAAGCTGGTAAGTTTTGTTATTAAACGGGAACTCACCGATAAGGCCTGTAAAAATTCGGGAATTATAATGTTCATCAACTTCCGCCCTTACTTTATAACCACTCAACACATCAAGCTGACCTAAACGCTCTCCTTTGTTTTTCGATTGTCCGATTTCGGCATCCAGGGAAGTAAGCTGGCCATCAACAGGCGCCCGCACGATAAGATCGCCCACCTTGCGTTGCATGAGTGCCAGGGCATTCTTCATACGGTCGTAAGACTCTTTCATCTGGTCAAGCTGTTGCTTATTAGAAGATGAATCCTGGTTAAGAACCTGTGAAGTGAGTCTTTTACGAAGCACCTGGTAATTGTAGAGGTTCTCCGAAGATTTATATTCCTGTGAACCTATCACTTTTTGTTCATACAGATGTTTATTAAGAACATAAAGACGTTCGGCTTCTTTTAATGCATTGTCTACATCCGCCTGCTGGTTTAATTTTCCAATGGTATTTTGCTGCGCATTGTTTTTTGAGATCTGCATTTGTGTCAATACGTTGAACACGGAAGTTTCCTGATTGGAAAGGCTTAGTTCAAGATCCGTATTAGCGAGTTTCATGATGGGCTGGCCCTTTTTCAGCATAGCTCCATCTTCTACATAAATTTCTTCCACTCTTCCTCCTTCAATGGCATCGAGATAAATTGATGTTATCGGTAACACCACACCATTAACCGGAGTCGTTTCTTTGAAAGGACCTTTTTTTATTTCACTAACAGTAAGGCGTTGCGTATCAACACGGAGACTGCTTTTTCCTGACGTAAAATAATAGCTGAAAAATATTAATCCGGCGATAGCCAAAACACCAGCAATAGTTGCTATACGTTTTGTGCTCCATTTCTTTTTAACAATAACCCTGTCCACTTTTATTGATATTTATTTAGTTGATTTTTTAAATTCTATTAGTAGTAAGTCAACAATATGCCAGATTGTAATAGGCATGATTTTCAAGATGTTACACAAATATACACTGTTCATGTGGTCGCTAGCATTACAAACAGTGTACGCTTTCGATACAGGCTGACTCGTCCGGCTATAGCTATACATGGTTTTGAATAAATCCTGACATTCCT
>CAXTDO010000060.1:0-14513 GCA_964242315.1 uncultured Flavihumibacter sp. | reverse complement strand
CCTTTAATGAAACGGAGAACTGGTATGCCCGATCGCATCTGGCCATCGACCAGGGTCCTATAATCGTTATGATCGAAAATTACCGCACCGGCTTATTATGGAAATTATTCATGAACAATCCCCGTATACAGAAAGGATTGAAAAGACTCGGGTTTGAAAGCCCTTATTTCTGAGGTATCAGGTATGAGGTATGAGGTAAGAATGATGAACTATTAACCATTCCTACCTCATACATGATACCTGATACCTCATACCTAATTCCTACATTTGCCATCTAAACACATCCCTATGTCTGTTATAAAGTTTTTATTTTTTTCTTTTGCTGTTTTATGGAACACTGCAGTGTTTGCTCAGGAGACGAAGCCTGCTTTCTATGATGATATAATGGCTTTTAAAAAGCAAGACAGCCTGAATCCGCCGCCTAAAGACGCAATACTTTTTGTAGGAAGCTCGTCTTTTACCAAATGGAAGAATGTACAGAATATGTTTCCTGCGTATACCATTATCAACAGGGGCTTTGGTGGTTCAAGCTTACCTGATGTGATTCATTATGCTGATGATGTGATCTTTCCCTATCAGCCAAAACAAATTGTAATCTATTGCGGCGAAAACGATGTCGCTTCCGGCACCGTAGATTCAAAACTGGTATTCGAAAGATTCAAAACCCTTTTTGATCTGATACGATCAAAGATGCCGGGCGTTCCGATCATTTTTATTTCAATGAAGCCAAGTCCTTCAAGAGAAAAGTTTGCTCCTGTGGTTGTCCAGGGAAACCAGATCATCAAAAACTTTTTATGGACACAAAGCAATGTTATTTACCTGGATGTGTACAAACTGATGCTCGACGCTAACGGTAAGCCAAGACCGGAACTGTTTATAGAAGACATGCTGCACATGAACCAGGAAGGTTACAAGATATGGCAGCAGGCTTTACTTCCTTATTTAAAAAAATAATTTTTATCAACCGGCCTTCCATGAAAAAACTAGCGCTTATAATAGTATGTTCTTTACTGATGCACCATGCCGATGCACAAATAAAATCAAACAGCACCAATGCAAAAATGAAGCAGTTTATCGATGCCCTTTTGCAAAAAATGACGCTTGAAGAAAAGATCGGCCAGTTGAATTTATTAACCAGTGATATGGATGTAACGGGCCCTACGATGAGAGAAGGTTACAAACAGGATATCATCAGCGGGAGGTGCGGTAATATTTTCAACGCTTATACCCCGCAGTATGTTCGTAAGCTGCAGGATATGGCTATGCAAACCCGGTTGAAAATTCCATTGCTATTTGGCTACGATGTTATCCACGGGCACAAAACTATCTTCCCTATTCCTCTGGGCGAGTCATCAAGCTGGGACCTTGAATCTATGGAAAGAACGGCACGCATAGCAGCAATTGAAGCTTCTGCAGACGGCCTGCAATGGACCTACTCCCCCATGGTTGATATATGCCGTGAACCACGGTGGGGACGCATTGCAGAAGGCTCCGGAGAAGATACCTGGCTGGGTTCGAAAATAGCAGCCGCAAAAGTAAAAGGCTACCAGGGTGATCTAAGTAAAGAGGATAATATCCTTGCCTGCGTAAAACATTTCGCTTTATACGGAGCTATCCAGGCAGGAAGGGATTATAATACAGTAGACATGAGCAGAAGGGAGATGTTCCAGACTTACCTGCCACCTTACAAAGCCGCAGTAGATGCGGGAGCAGCAAGTGTTATGACCTCTTTCAACGAGGTGGATGGGATACCGGCAACAGGCAACAAATGGCTGATGACAGACCTGTTACGCAATCAATGGGGCTTCAAAGGTTTTGTTGTTACCGATTATACTGCCATCAATGAAATGGTCAATCATGGCATAGGCGCCGATGAATTGGAAGTAGGTGCTTTAGCCATAAACGCAGGAGTAGACATGGATATGCAGGGCTCTGTTTATTATAACCATCTTAAAAAACTGGTTTCGGATAAAAAGGTAAACATAGCCACCGTTGACCAATCGGTAAGAAGGGTACTGGAAGCTAAGTATAAACTTGGTCTGTTTGATGACCCCTACCGCTTCATCAACGATGAAAGGGCTAGCAAACAAATCATGACCACCGCAAGCCTGGAGTTTGCCCGGGATGCAGCCCGTAAATCTATTGTCCTATTAAAAAATGATAACAACGTTTTACCTTTAAAGAAATCAGGCAATATCGCCGTTATTGGTCCGTTAGCCGATAGCAAAAGAGATATGATCGGTAACTGGAGCGCAGCAGGGGATTGGCAAAAAGCGGTTAGTTTACTTGATGGCATAAAAAATATGGTAAGTCATGCTGCAAATATTTCTTATGCAAAAGGCGCCAACATCATTGATGATAAAGATTTATTGCAAAAGCTCAACAGCAACGGAGGTAATATCACTACCGATTCTTTGTCGCCGGCGATTTTGATAAAAAATGCCGTAGATGTTGCAAGCAAGGCAGATGTTGTGATTATGGCATTGGGCGAATCGCAAGGCATGAGTGGAGAAGCCGCAAGCCGGTCGGAAATAGGAATTCCGGAAAATCAACGGGTTTTATTAAAAGCAATACATGCAACAGGTAAACCCATAGTGCTGGTGTTATCGAACGGCCGGCCGCTAACACTTACCTGGGAGCAGGAAAATATCAATGCAATACTGGAAACCTGGTTCCTGGGAATCCAGGCCGGCAATGCTATTGCAGATGTGCTTTTTGGCGATTACAATCCTTCCGGTAAATTAACGATCACTTTCCCAAGAAATACGGGTCAGATACCGATCTATTACTCCGCAAAAAATACAGGCAGGCCGGTGGATGCTGCTAATAAATATTCCTCCAAATACCTGGACGTTGCCAATACACCTTTATATCCTTTTGGATTTGGATTGAGTTATACCAACTTTGAGTACAGTGATATTTCTTTAAACAAAAAAGAAATAACTGCTAATGAAAAGCTGGATGCAGGTATAACGGTTACCAATAAGGGTAATTATGATGGAGAAGAAACAGTGCAACTATATATTCGCGATATGGTGGGAAGTGTAACCAGGCCTTTAAAGGAACTGCGCGGATTTTATAAAGTACTGATTAAAAAGGGTGAAAGCAAACAGTTGCATTTTAACATAGCGATAGATGATTTAAAGTTTTATGATAAGGATATGAAATGGACCGCCGAGCCGGGTGACTTTAAAGTATTTGCTGGTACTAATTCACAGGATGTTAAAGAAGCATCTTTCTGTCTTTTAAAATAATTGACTCAGCTTCTGTTTTCTCTTATATTACTTAATTCAAAGAGTTACTTAACCACAAGGGGCACAAAGGAAACAAGGCAATTGCAATAATAGCTTTCCTTGTGTCCTTTGTGGTTTTTCCTTTGTGCCCCTTGTGGTTAAAAACCTCTTTCACACAGTAATCTCCCCCGGGATGTTGGAATCTCAAAATTTATGAAGGGCGCTGTGGTTAAAAAATCTCTAATCCTTGATCTCCTCAAAATCAATATAGTCTTTCGAATGAGCTTTTACAGGATTGTTGGCAGATTGAGTAGCATTGCCGTTTGAATTAGCCCGCTGCTGCATATCCCGGAACTGTTGCTGCACTCTTTTCGAAGTTTTATAAACAGGAATAACAAAATCAGCTATAAATTTGTATAACAGGTATATACCCAGTATAATAAGTATTGTTTGCATAACGAATCAAAGTTAAAGAATCCTGCAACATTGGGTAGTTAATGTTTATTTAATAGGTAATTTGGAAGGAATAGTCTATTTATCCTATCTTTGTTTCAGCATAAGAATCAATCGAAAGGGAACGGCATACGTTCCCTTCTTTATTTCCATATGAAGAATGAAACGCAGATACAGGCTATATCAGCAATGGCGAATAACCTGCTCGAAACCGATCCTGGTTATTTTTTAGTGGAAGTCCGTGTATTACCGGCTAACAACATACAGTTGTTTATTGATGGAGATCAGGGTGTTACCATTGACAGATGTGTAGCATTAAACAGGTTGTTGTACAAACAACTGGAAGAAAGTTCCCTGTTTTCAGGTGCCGATTTCTCCCTGGAAGTCTCTTCTCCCGGTTTAGATGAACCGCTTAAGCTTTGGCGGCAATACCAGAAAAACATTGGCAGGAAAGTAGAAATAGTTTTAAAAGATGGTGTTAAGAAGGAAGGAAAACTGGAATCGGCAACCGAACAGGGGATTGTAGTAGAAGAAAAGATAGGAAAGAAAAAAGAAGTAATCAAACATAACTTCTTATTCGAAAATATAAAAACAACAAAAATTCAGGTAGTTTTTTAAACAATTCCCCCCGGATTATTCCCGGTAAGGGTATTTAAAATGTATGTACTATGGCTAGTATTAACCTCATTGAAGCTTTCCAGGAATTTAAAGACGCGGAAAATATTGACCGCCCAACCATGATGAAAGTAGTGGAAGACGTATTTAAAACATTATTGCGTAAAAAATACGGCAGCGATGAAAATTTCGACGTGATTGTAAATGCCGAAAAAGGCGACTTGGAAATCATCCGCCACCGGATGATCGTATCAGACGGTGATGTTGAAGACCCCCTCGCGGAAGTTGCTTACAAAGACGCCGCTAAAATTGAACCCGATTTTGAAGTAGGAGAAGAATTATATGAAGGTGTTGACATCATGGACTTTGGACGCCGCGCCATTCTTGCCGCCAAGCAAACACTCGCAAGCCGCATCAGCGATCTTAAGAAAAATGTGCTGGTGAAAAAATACAACGACAGGGTAGGCGAAATTATCAGCGCTGAAGTGTACCAGGTTTGGAAAAAAGAAATTTTATTGCTGGATGAAGATGGAGGTGAATTGATACTGCCAAAAAGCGAACAGATACCACAGGATTATTTTAAAAAAGGAGAAAGCATCCGGGCCGTAGTTAAAAAAGTAGATCTGAAAAACAACAGTCCTGTTATTATTTTATCCCGCACACATCCGTCTTTTCTTGCTAAATTACTGGAGATAGAAGTTCCCGAAATTTTTGACGGGCTGATAGTAGTTAAAAAAATTGTGAGAGAACCAGGCGAAAGAGCAAAAGTTGCAGTAGAATCTTACGACGACAGAATTGATCCGGTAGGCGCCTGTGTGGGCATGAAAGGAAGTCGCATACACGGTATTGTACGCGAATTAAAAAATGAAAACATTGATGTGATCAACTGGACCAACAACACGCAGTTGCTTATTCAACGTTCCCTTACTCCATCGAAGATCAGTAGCATGGAACTCAATAACGAAACAATGCACGCTGATGTATACCTTAAACCCGACCAGGTTTCGCTGGCAATCGGACGAAGAGGGGTAAACATAAAATTGGCTCAGGAATTGACCGGTTATTCCATTGATGTTTTCCGTGATACCGAAGGAGAACCGGAAGAATTTGATATTGACCTGGAAGAATTCAGCGATGAAATTGAAACCTGGATACTGGACGAACTGAAACGCATAGGTTGCGACACAGCCAGGAGCGTACTGAATTTAACTTCAGAAGAACTGGAAAGAAGAACCGATCTTGAAAAAGAAACCATCGAAGAAGTGCGTAAAGTTCTAAGGGCAGAGTTTGAAAAAGAATAGATTTGATCAGAATACAATAATTTAATTTGAACAGCCGGTTAAAAATTTAGCTTTGTAAGGTGGAAAGCTGAATAAGCAAGATATTTAATCACGTTAAGGGTTACCTGAGGTAATAATTAGAACAAATAGAAGATTAAAATCTTCCGGAGCTATATGATGAGTACTGGTTTACAGATGATCAATTACATTAAAAAGAAAATAAACAGTTTACAAATACGAATGTCAGAAGTTACTACACCACGCCTTATGGCAGCCGCAAAAGAATTTAACATCGGTAAAGATACCCTTGTTGACTTTTTAGCGGGAAAAGGATTTAGCAAAGACGATCTTAAACCTACGTCTAAACTTACGGAGGATATGTATCGTTCTTTGCAACAGGAGTTTAATAGCGATAAAGTAGCAAAAAGTAAAAGCGACCAGATTGATCTGCCAAGAGGCGGATCTGTTGAAGCAAAGAAAAAAAGAGACGAGGAAGAAATTGTATTCAAGAGAGAAACTAAAAAAGTTGTAAAAGAGGAAGAAAAACCCGTTGTAGTTCCGGTTGTTGAAGTAAAACCTGAGGTTAAACCGGAAGTAAAGCCGGAAATAAAACCCGAAGTAAAAATTGAAGTTAAACCGGAAATTAAAGAACCGGCGGTTAAAGAACCGGTCATCAAAGAACCGGTAATTAAAGAGCCCGTAGCTAAAGAAGTTGAGGTTATTGAATTATCCAATCTGCATGTGCCGGAAATTGAAGGACCCAAAATTCTGAGTAAGATAGATCTTAGCACAATTGATTCTTCTACCAGGCCACGGAAACCTCAACCAAAAAAACAAGAAGAGGTTATTCAGGAAGTTGTTGTTGAACCGGAAGTAACAGCAAAAGAACCTCAGGTTCCAAAAGAAGAGCCTGTTCAACAAACTCCACCACCTGTTGAAGAAATTAAACCTGAAGTTCCTGAGATTGTTTATGAAGAGCCTGTTGTTGTAGAGGCAATTCAAGAAACGCACCTTCCTGAAGAAATTGTTCCTGAGGTTGTAGAGATGGAAGTGGAAGGCCCTCAACTGCCTGTTATTGAAAATATAAAGGCCGATAAACTGGAAGGACCAAAAATATTAGGTAAGATACAATTACCGCTGAGTAACGATACCCGACCTAAGCCCAACGACGAAAAGAGAAAACGAAAGAGAATACCGGTAGAAAAAAAGGGAGAACCTTTCAGCAGACAACAAGGTCCAACTCCGGGCGGCGGGCAACAGGGGCAACCTCCCAGGCCGCCGGGACAATTTCAAAGGCCGCCACAGCAAGGTTTTAACCAGGGTCAGGGCGGGCCAAGACCGCCGCAACCACAAGGTGGCAATAACCAGGCTGGCCCAAGGCCACCGGCAAATAATAATTTTCAAAGAAACAATAACAACAATACCGATCGCAGGGGTCCTAATACCAATGCACCACGACCTGCTGCAGGCGCCGGGGCAAGGCCTGTACGCCGTGAAGTAAAAGAAATTGACGCAAAAGAAATTCAGGATAAAATAAGGGAAACCCAGGCTAAGCTTAGCGGGTCGGGTGGAAGAGGAAAAAGTCTTAAAGCAAAATATCGCCGTGCCAAACGTGAGGAAATGGCCGAACAGATGGGCGCCGATGATATGCAGGATAATAAATTACAGGTTACCGAATTTATCAGTGTAACCGAGTTAGCCAACCTGATGGATGTTAGTTATACCGAAGTAATAGGCAAATGTATGAGCCTGGGTATGATGGTGTCTATCAATCAACGCCTGGATGCTGAAGTTATTGAACTGGTAGCCAGTGAATTTGGGTTTGATGTGGAATTTATGGGTCTGGAAGATGTTGATGAACTGTCTGATGACGATGAAGAAGATGACCCGGAAGATCTTAAACACCGTGCTCCTATTGTAACTATCATGGGCCACGTAGATCATGGTAAAACATCCTTACTGGATTATATCCGCAGCTCAAAAGTAGTGGCCGGTGAAGCGGGCGGCATTACTCAGCATATAGGCGCTTACGAAGTCGAGTTGCCCAATGGCAAGCATATTACATTCCTGGATACTCCGGGTCACGAAGCGTTTACCGCGATGCGTGCCAGGGGAGCAAAAGTTACTGATATAGCTGTTATTGTTATTGCAGCCGATGACGCCATCATGCCTCAGACTAAAGAAGCCATTTCTCACGCACAGGCTGCCGGAGTACCCATGATCTTCTCTATAAATAAGGTAGATAAAGAAGGCTCCAACCCTGAAAAAATCCGGGAGCAGCTTGCCGGCATGAACCTCCTTGTAGAAGAATGGGGTGGTAAATACCAAAGCCAGGAAATATCTGCGAAAACAGGACTGAATGTAGACGCACTACTTGAAAAAATATTACTGGAAGCTGAAATACTCGATGTTAAAGCAAATCCTGATAAAGAAGCCTCAGGAACTATCATTGAAGCAACACTTGATAAAGGCCGTGGCTATGTAGCTACAGTATTGGTACAAAGTGGAACCTTAAAAGTGGGTGACCTGGTAGTATCGGGCCAGCATTTTGGCAGGGTTAAGGCCATGTTCAATGAACGTAATAAAAGAGTGGATGATGCACCTCCTTCTACACCGGTATTGTTACTGGGATTGAATGGCGCTCCTCAGGCGGGTGAAAAGTTTAAAGTGTTTGAAGACGAGAGTGAAGCAAAAGAAACGGCCAGCCGCCGCGGACAAATCCTTCGCGAACAAGGTATCCGCACTAAAAAGCATATTACTCTAGATGAAATCGGCCGTCGTCTGGCTCTTGGAAACTTTAAGGAACTAAACCTGATTATTAAGGGTGATTTTGATGGCTCGGTGGAAGCCCTGAGCGACTCCCTGCAGAAATTGTCTACTGAAGAAATTGCAGTAAGGATAGTGCATAAAGCAGTGGGTGCTATTACAGAAAGTGATGTGTTGTTAGCTACTGCATCAGACGCTATCATTTTAGGATTCCAGGTAAGGCCTTCTTTACAGGCAAGTAAAATTGCCGAGAAAGAAAACATCGAAATCAAAACCTATTCTATTATCTACAATGCCATAGAAGAGATAAAGAGTGCAATGGAAGGCATGCTGGAACCGAAGATACAGGAGAAAGTGGTGGCTAATGTGGAGATCAGGGAGGTATATAAATTTGATAAAGGAACAGTTGCAGGTTGCCAGGTTATTGATGGAAAAATTAACCGTAATTCTAAAATTCGCCTGATACGTGATGGCATCGTGGTCTATCCTACAGGTGAGGGCGCCACAGCGGAGCTTGCCTCACTGAAACGCTATAAGGATGATATTAAAGAAGTACCTACCGGTATGGAGTGCGGATTAACCATTAAGAACTATAATGACCTTAAAGTAGGCGATATTGTAGAAGCTTACGAAGAAGAAGAAGTTAAAAGAACGCTATAACCAAAGGGAGTAAGGATGTTATGTCTTACTCCCTTTTTGTTTGTTATATCTTGCGTGTATGGTTGTACACTACTCGTTATAAACCTTTGTTAAAAGCAAACTAAGTTTTAATTAACCAAACGGTTCTCAATAAATTTGATAATATTAGGTATCAGCCATCAGCTATCAGAAAAAAAGCTAGTTAGCTTGATCTCCTGATAGCTGACGGCTGGTACCTGATAGCATTTTAATGTTCTACTTACAATTATGAAAAAGTATATATTATTTAATTTTTTTTTATTAACAGCAGCAGTTGTTTTTTCTCAAACCCCTACTACAACAGCTTCGCTACCTGCAACACAGCCTCCTGCGATACCACCCGGCCAGAAAGTGGTTGCCGATAAAATACTGGCTATTGTAGGAGATAAGATCATCTTAAGCTCTGAAATCTCCAATGAAATTGCCGATATTGAACGGCGCAAAGAACAGGTACCCGAAAATGCACAATGCACTATGCTTGAACAGGCACTCGCCATGAAAGCACTGGTAATGCAGGCAGAAAAAGATTCTTTGGTAGTAAGTGATGAAGAACTGGAGGGCATGCTCGACAACCGTGTTCGGGCCTTTGTGGCCCAGTTCGGATCAAAAGAAGCCCTGGAACAGGTTGCCGGCAGAACGGTGTACCAGTTAAAAGAAGACTTCCGTCAGCCCATTAAAGAAAGCAAACTCGCTGAACTGATGCGCAATAAGATAGTGAGCAGCGTTAAAATAACTCCCACCGAAGTAAAAGCATACTACGATAAAATACCTAAAGACAGTTTGGCTTTTTTAGAATCGGAAATAGAAATAGGTGAACTGATTGCTTATCCCAAAGCCAGTCGTGACCTTGAAAAGTATGCAATAGACGAACTAACTGACTATAAACAGCAGGTGGAATCAGGTGCCAGAAAATTTGAAACGCTTGCCAGTCTTTAC
The DNA here is from genome assembly GCA_964242315.1 of uncultured Flavihumibacter sp. Lineage (GTDB taxonomy): Bacteria > Bacteroidota > Bacteroidia > Chitinophagales > Chitinophagaceae > JADCRZ01. The sequence continues at coordinate 4,552 of CAXTDO010000060.1, read as the reverse complement.
TCCGACGATCCGGGAAGTAAAGATAAAGGCGGCCTGTACAATCTTAACCGTACGGAGAAAACTACCGATCCCACCTTTTTATCCGCTGCCTTCCGTTTAAAAGAAGGACAGGTATCACCAATTATCAAATCAAAATTTGGTTATCATATCATCCAAATGGTTAACAGGGCAGGAGACGATGCAACCGTTCGGCATATTCTTAAAATACCACAGATTACCGATGCTGAATCATCAGGTGCAGTGAGCAAACTTGATTCAGTTAGATCTTTCCTGGTTGCAAAAACAATGCAGTTTGGTGAAGCAGTTGCCAGGTACTCAGAAGATGAAACTTCTAAATTTACCGGTGGCATGAAGCAATGTATTAACGGCACTTATTGCACCATTGACCAGCTCGACAAAGACCTTGCCTTAATGCTCGACAAATTAAAAGTTGGCGAGTTTTCAAAACCTGTATCATTTACAGATGAAAGAGGTAAAAAGGGCATAAGGATCGTTTACCTTAAAAGCCGCTCCGAACCTCATCGTGAGAATTTAAAAGATGATTATAACAGGGTGGCAAGTCGTGCTATAGAAGAGAAAAAATATGATGCCATTGAAAAATGGTTTGCATCAAAAATTTCTACTTATTATATCATGATCGATAACGAAGCAAAAAGCTGTAGCCAATTAGGAAAATGGTTTGCAAATGCTTCGAAAGATTAATAAGGGTTAACTCTTAAAAATTTAAAAAAAAACAAAGGTTCTAATTTTTAGAGCCTTTATTTTTTTATCTTCAGATATAAACCAGCCTCACTGATAAGATTAACACCCAACACATTAAAGACTTGTTTTGTTTTCCATGATATCTATAGCTAATGATAAATCTATATTGTAAATCAGGAATTGCGTCATGAGATGGAAAAAATTAGGTGATTTAAAAAAATAAATACAGCGATTTTTATAAAATCCTTATACCTACTCAATAAATGTAACTGTTTACCGTTTTTATGGTAAGATATTATTGAATTAATCCGTACCGGATACAAGTATACAATAACAAAATGTGGTAAATTAATATCTGTTTTTTTATATTAATTCCACTTACCCGTACCCTACGAACATTATTACTCTTTGTATAGTTGTCCGGAAGATTGCCACCATTTTGAACCTAAAATTTAAAATCTAAATACCATGGATAAAATCACCATTTTAATTGCTGATGATCACAAACTGATCCGCGAAACCTGGAGTTACATTCTTAACAGCGATCCCCGTTTCCAGGTTGTTGCAGAATGCGGCGATGCTGAAGAAGCGGTAGAAGTGGCCAAGAATAAGAGGCCTAATATTATATTAATGGATATAAACATGGCCCCTTTTTCAGGATTTGAAGCAACCGAAAAAATACGAAAGTTTTCACCTGGTTCTAAGATCATCGGGGTTTCCATGCACTCTCAGCCTGCATATGCAAAGAAAATGCTGCAAATGGGTGCCAAAGGTTATGTTACCAAGAATTCTTCAAAAGAAGAAATGATTAAAGCAATTATGGAAGTGCACAGGGGAAACAAATTTATTTGCGAGGAAATAAAAAATATTATTTCTGATCAGTTGCTGACCGACCAACCCGATTCTCCAAATATTAATTCTCTTACCGAAAGAGAAATTCAGATCATCAATCATATAAAAGAGGGGTCGTCATCAAAGGAAATTGCTACTTCTTTAAATATTTCTCTTAAAACGGTAGAAGTACACAGGCATAACATTCTTAAGAAATTGAAGCTTAAGAATTCTGCTTCGTTGGTTAATTTTATTAATAGCTCGGCCTCTTATCTGTAAAGCGGTTATTTTATAAGTGCTAGATGTAATTTTAAAATACCTTCAATGCGTATGAGAGAGAACTTATAAATGTAAACACTGACTTTAATTGGGCCAATCACCAGTAAAAAAAATAAATGATCACTTTTATACTTTGAAATATAATAAACATTAGATGTTTACGTATTACATGTGTTCAATTTCAGTGAAAAACTAAAATCCAATATCCGGAAAAGTCAAGTAAAATCCAATTCCAATTCTGAAGAACCAACTATTCTATTGAAAAACCGCCCCCCTAGATCCTATGAAGACTACGGGGGTTTTTTTATTCGTAATTCGTGTATTTTTTAACCACGGAAGAAAAGCCGTGCTACCCCGGCTTTTCCTCCGTGGTTAAAAAAAACTTATAATTCAGTACGTAACATCATAGTTAACTTAACACTAGGTGTAAACGCGTAGATGTTTATAAAACATTCAGTTAAGAAGATATAATGACAGAGCTTAAATTTTTCAGTATTAAATAATCGGTGCACCTTACATGCACCATCTTATATCCCGTGAAGATACCATCCATTTCATGAAAGATCGAACCAATTTATTCATGAAAAACCAATAATAATATCCAGAATTCCTATTAAAATTCCAATCTTGTACCGAAAAATTTCCCCCTTGTCGTGTGGAGGCTACGGGGGAGTTTTTTTGTTTGGCTTTGTTACTATCTTACTCGAAATATTTTAAGTCTCCTGTTTCAAAACTTGTCTTACGAATTCGCCGTACCTTTGCGCCCTAATTTCACTCATGAGCGACGCAATAAAACACGAATGCGGATTAGCTTACATTCGTTTACGTAAACCATTCTCTTACTATCTTCAACAATACGGCACTGTGTTATATGGCCTCAACAAGCTTTATCTGCTAATGGAAAAGCAGCATAACCGTGGTCAGGATGGTGCCGGGGTAGCTACGGTCAAGCTTAATACAGAACCCGGTTATCCGTTTATGTACCGTATTCGAAGTAATGTTAGTCAATCTATAGCAGAACTTTTCCGGCAGATTTCCGAAGAAGTGCTTGAGCTTGAAAAATACCAGCCTGATATCAGAAAGCATCCCGGCCTCATGAAAGGCCATATCCGCTTTCTGGGTGAGTCGTTACTGGGTCACTTAAGATATGGAACACAGGGAAGAAACAACGTGGATTTCTGTCATCCTTTCATTAAGCGGGATACCATTCCCGCCAGAAACCTTGCGTTAGCCGGTAACTTTAACCTCGTTAATGTTGAGGAACTTTTCGCCCTGGTAAATATAGAGCCGGGTGAATTTCAGAAACAGAGCGATCTTGCAGCCATGCTGGAAGTGCTCCATAATTTTCTTGTGAAAGAAGATGAGCAAAACCCGGGAGATCTGGATCTGCGGGCCGTACTTCAAAAGTCTTTTAAACTATTCGATGGTGGTTATCATGTAAGTGGATTGCTGGGCAATGGCGATAGCTTTGTAATCCGCGACCCTCACGGCATCAGGCCATCTTACTATTATGTTAACGACGACCTTATTGTAGCTGCTTCAGAACGCGCCGCTATAAGAACCGCTTTTAATGTAGGCGAAAATGAAGTAAAAGAATTAATGCCCGGACACGCTCTATTAGTAAGGGCTAATGGTGATTATAACATAGAACAGATCCTGGAACCGAAAGAGCGGCGTGCCTGCAGCTTCGAACGCATCTATTTTTCACGCGGGAATGATGAAAAAATTTATAAAGAAAGATCCAGGCTCGGCTATAACCTCAGTGAAGCTGTATTAAAAGCAGTTAATTATGATCTTAAAAATACCATCTTTTCTTTTATTCCCAATACCGCCGAAGTGGCATTTTTGGGTTTGATAAAAGGTATGGAAGACTATCTGAACCAAATCAAGATTCAACGCATTCTTAGCTGGAACAAGGATTTTAACGACGAAAAGCTGGCCGAGATGATCAACCGGCACATCCGTATTGAAAAGATTGCCATCAAGGATGTGAAGATGCGTACATTCATTACAGCCGATGCCGGCCGTAACGAAATGGTGCAGCACGTTTATGACATTACTTACGGAACGGTAAACAAAGGTGTAGATACGCTGGTAGTAATTGATGATTCCATCGTAAGGGGAACTACGTTGAGAGAAAGTATTGTAAGAATGTTATCAAGGCTGGAACCTAAGAAAATTATCATTGTTTCATCGGCCCCGCAGATACGTTATCCTGACTGTTATGGCATAGATATGAGCAAACTGGGCGATTTCATTGCATTTCGCGCAGCAATGGAACTATTAAAGCAAAGAGGCCAGGAATGTTTATTAACTGAACTGTACGATCGCTGTAAAGAACTGGCAAGAACCAGCCAGTTACATGCTGAAAACGTAGTCCGGCAGGTTTATAAGCCTTTTACAACGCAGGAAATCTCAGATAAGATCGCTGCGCTGATTACCCCGGAAGACACCGCTCTTAAAATACAGGTTATCTATCAAACGATCGAATCGCTTCATGACTCATGCCCTACCAACACAGGCGATTGGTATTTTACAGGCAACTACCCAACACCCGGTGGTAATAAGGTAGTAAACAAGGCTTTTATGAACTATATGGAAGGGAAGAATGTGAGGGGGTATTAAATTGCCTCAACCCTGAAGGGGCAATGTTATTTAGTTAAAGATTTGGAAGTTCGGGTTCCAGGTTTCCCTCCTTTTCAAGGAGGGGACGATGAAATACGATGCGAAGCACGTTTTT
>CAXTDO010000059.1:0-14538 GCA_964242315.1 uncultured Flavihumibacter sp. | reverse complement strand
CTTAATGACATTGCCCGTTAGGGACGGCATGTCGGTAGCACGGCTAATGCTGTTTTGCTTTAGACTGAATAGGTTTACTAAGAGGGTTCTAAAGCTGTTGAGTTTTCAAGCTAACCAGGAACACACAAATACCATTACCAAGATTAAGAAAATAGCCTTACAACAAACTTTTTAATAGTCGCAATGTGTTAGACGGCATTCCAACTGCTAAAAAATCAGCGTAATTTTAGACTGACAAACCAACCAAATGAAAGAAATAATAATGGGTGTTATTGGAGGCATTATAACGTGTTTTATTGAGGCCAATTTTAATATGAACGTGTCAAACTGGAAACTCAACGAAAAAATACACGGTCATAAGAAAATTCATATTACTATTTCCTGTGGACTTTTTTTCGCGTATCCTATTCTCATTTTGTTGTATTCTACTATAGTTTACTACAGTCATACGTTTAAGTTTTGGGGGAACCCCGTCTATGTTCTTTTTCTTTTCTTTTTTTTAATAAGCCAATTGGTGTGTATATACCTTGCTTCGAAAGGTTTTATCGATACAATAAAATTTTTATGGGAGGTAATTACATATCGTCAAAGTTTCTAGTACTTCCCGGCTTGAAATGATGGCATATTGAAACCTTGATTAAAGTTTCGGTGACTTTATAATTGCACCCTGGGTTTACCAAAGGTATATCCTTTCCTAAATACCTGCAATGGATTATATTTCACATTAGAATACGATTGTATGCAAACCCAACAAAAAAGGGTTTCAACAAATCCGCTGAAACCCTTACCCAGTCTATGTGGGCCTAGTAGGGCACGATCCTACGACCCCCTGATTATGAGATTGCCAAAGCACGTCTTCAGTTACTTTCAGTTACTGCTAGTTACCTATAACTCATTGATTTTTATTGTTTTATTGTTTATAATTTTTTAACTTGCTTGCAGTTAATGACGCTTGTTTTTGTGAAATATGTGTCAAATTATGTATAAAATTTTCAATAAAAATTAATGAAGCGAAATAAGGTAAGTGTAAAGATTGTACCGGATGTAAGAAGGTCGAAAAATAACGAACGATTTCCGTTAAAGCTCCGTATAACGTACAAGGGTGAACGCAGGTATTATGCTACCGGGCATGATGCATCCGATGAAGAATAGATGGTGATCAACAGCGCAGAATCAAAAGGCAAACTTCGAAAAATAAGATTTGCTATTGTCGAGATAGAAGACAATGCGGAAAAATGCTGTACTGCTATTGTTCCATTTTCCTTTAAGCAATTCGAGTATGATTTCTTTGATCAGAAAATTCAATTCGAGACGGTGGAATCAGCTTTCATGGCGTACATAACCCAGCTCCGCAGCAATAACCAGGTTGGATCAGCAGGCGCATACAGAACTGCTATGAATGTATTAACAAAGTTTAAAGCGAATTTAAAGTTTACTGACATAACACCCGACTTTCTGCAGGACTTTGAAAACTGGATGGTAAACCGTGGAAAGGCAATTACTACTGTCGGAATTTATTTACGTCAACTGCGTGCCATCATAAACATAGCCAAGGAAAAAGGAATTGTTAGACCGCAGGATTATCCTTTTGGCAGAAGGAAATATATCATCCCCGGTGGCAACAATATGAAGAAGGCGCTTACCATTTCTCAAATCAAGCAAATATTCGAGTACCAGGCTTCGACCGATACCGGAATGGACAAAGCCAGGGATTTCTGGATGCTTAGTTATTTATGCAACGGTATCAATATGATGGACCTGGTTCAGCTGCAGTGGCGGGATCTGACTACTACGGCTATTACGTTTATCCGCGAAAAAACAAAAAGAACCAACAAAGCCAACCCTGTGACGATTACTGTACCCCGGAACGAATACATCAACAGTATTATCAGTAAATGGGGTGTAAAATCATTTCAAACGACTGATTATGTATTTGGCATTATTGCCAGGAATGATTCTGCAGAATTAATCCGTAATAAGGCAAAGCAGTTCACACAGGTTACCAACAAATGGACGAAACGAATGGGAGCTGAACTCGGATTTGATTTGAAACTTACCACTTATGTCGCCCGCCATTCGTTTGCTACTATTCTAGTGAGAAGTGGTGCTCCTATGAAATTAGCTAGTCAGAGCTTGGGGCATGTGAATCTTTCTACTACCGAGCGGTATTTTGCGGGGTTTGATCTGGAGGCTCAGGCGGAATTTAATAAGGCGTTGGTGAATTGGTAAGGTTAGCAAATGAAGCTTATGGAATTTCAAAAGAAGTGGCTACGTTTATATTTAAGTATGCGCTTAATATTATTAATAAGTATACATGGATACATACTCTCAAATCAAAGGCAAAATTTGAAATGATGGTTTGCCATCTTTGACTATTTCCCTAGCAGATACTTCAAAGCAGGCTTTTCGCAAGACAAATGACTCGTTTGCCACCATGCAGTTTCAGAAAGAAGTTTTAACTAAGTAGCTTTCACGAAAAGCAGTAATCCGCCACTAACAGAATCAATTATATAATCTGACAAATTATCTTTTATATCGTTCTTTAGCTTGTCAAGTTACTCCTTTATATTTTCATTAGTATTGTAAAGGGATAATTTTTCACTATGTGCAAGAAAGCATTACAACTTAAACAATTAAATGGTAAAATGCTGTCTTTTGCATCAATACAAAAGGTAGCGGCACAACCAACAGGTTGGCTGAAAGCTATCAGCCTTGCCCTTGGCATACCATCGGAACAAGTAGGTAAAAAGCTATAAATGACCCGGCAGAGTGTATTGAATTTTGAAAAACGGGAACAAGAGGGTTTGGTATCTCTAAAATCTTTGCGGGGAACTGCCTAGGCTTTAGAAATGAATTTGGTATACGGCTTTATTCCAAATAATGGTTCTTTGGATGCATTGACAGACGGCGGAGCGATACAAGATCAGCGAACCTTTCTTACCGTTAAAACAGCAGATATGGGTTATATGGAAGCGTTAACTAAATTTACCAGATCATAAAGAGATGTTTTAAAAATATTGTATAATAGAGAAATAGAAATGTCCAACCATCAAGATCATACACAGCTTATTTGGCAAATTGCTGATTTATTAAGAGGTCCTTATCGTCCGCCACAATATGAAAGGGTAATGTTGCCCATGACTGTACTACGCAGATTTGATTGTGTTTTAGCAGATACAAAAGAAAGCGTATTAAAGAAATATGATGAGGTAAAAGAAAAGCATAAAGATGCAGCACTTGATACAGTCCTGAACAAGACGGCTGGACAAAAATTTCACAATCATTCTCCTCTAGATTTTCAGAAAATGAGAGGTGCACCTAATTCAATTGCTTATGATCTTTCAACGTATATTAATGGTTTTTCTGACAATGTAAAAATGATATTCAACTTCTTCGAAATTCAAAGGGAGATTGAAGTAATGGACGAAGCAAACATCCTTTACTTAGTTGTATCGGAATTTAGTAAAGTTGATTTACACCCAAATAAGGTGACCAATATTGACATGGGACTAATTTTCGAGAATTTAATCCGTCGATTCAATGAATTGGCTAATGAAACTGCAGGAGATCATTTTACACCACGTGAAGTCATCAAATTGATGGTGAACATTCTTTTCATCAATGATGATAAATTATTATCTATCCCAAGAACTGTTGGAAAAATGCTGGACCCGACCTGTGGTACAGGTGGTATGTTAGCAGAAGCTCAGGATTATTTAAATAAGCATCATTCAGAAGCAATATTGTATGCTTACGGGCAGGATTATAATAAAAGAGCATTTGCTACTGCAGCTTCAGATATGCTCATTAAACAGGTAGCACATAACGGTGCTGGCGAAAATATCAAATTTGGGGATAGCCTAATCGATGATCAGTTTCTTCATGAAAAGTTTGACTATCTGATAGCAAATCCTCCATTTGGCGTTGACTGGAAAAAACAACAATCTCAAATTATTCGCGAGCATGAGAAACAAGGTTTTTCTGGTCGCTTTGGTGCAGGACTACCTAGAGTTAATGATGGTGCGTTGTTATTTCTGCAACATATGATCAGTAAGTTCGAAAAGGTAGAAGAAAAAAAATATGGTTCCCGTTGTGCTGTCGTTTTTAGTGGCTCTCCACTTTTCTCTGGTGGCGCAGGCTCTGGTGAAAGCAATATCAGGCGATGGATTATTGAAAATGATTGGTTGGAGGCTGTTATTGCATTGCCAGAGCAGATGTTTTATAATACAGGCATTACAACCTATATATGGATTGTTACCAATAGAAAAGAGCAAAGACGAAAAGGCAACATACAATTACTTGATGCCAGAGAGTTTTATATCTCAATGCGGAAAAGCATGGGCAACAAGAGAAGAAAAATTGGAGATATAGATGAAGGAGAGCAAGATCAAATTGGTGAGATTGTAAAGATATTTGGAAGGTTCAACGACCCACAAGATGAAAAAGTATCGAAGGTATTTCGCAATGCCGAATTTGGATATACCCGTGTAACGGTAGAAAGACCATTACGATTACAATACCAAATGACCTTAGAGGACAAAGCGCGTTTTTTAAATGCTTATCCTGCGCTTCTTGATGATGTACAAGTAATAGATAAAGAATTAGGCAGAGAGTTTATGCTTAACTGGAACAAGGTAGATAAAGCAATAAAAGAGATCTTGAAAAAGAAGGAATCAAAATGGCGTAATACGGAGTATAAACTTTTCAGGGATGTGTTTACTAAAACGAATCCTAAAGGCGAAAAAGTGAAGAAAGGTAAAACTGAATATGAGCCCGATCCGGAGTTGAGAGATTACGAAAACATTCCGTTGGAACAAGATATTGATGAATACTTTGAAACTGAAGTACTACCTCATGTACCTGATGCCTGGATGGACAGAACGAAAGATAAGGTAGGTTATGAGATAAATTTCAACAGGTATTTTTATGTGCATACGCCACCAAGAAGTTTAAACATTATTGATAGCGAGTTAAAGGCTGTAGAGCAGCAAATACTAAATCTGCTTAAAGAGATTACCGAATGAAGTCAATTTTTTATTGGAAAGAGATTTTGCCTGCTGACTGGAATGTAGTGCCTCTAAAGGCTGTTGCATCGTATGTCGTCAGCAGCGTGGACAAAGTTTTTAAAGAAGAAGAAATTCCCGTAGAACTCTGCAACTATACTGATGTTTATAAAAATGACTTCATAACAAATGTTTTGGAGTTCATGAAAGGCTCTGCTACGGAAGAGGAAATTTTAAAATATCAGTTGGAGATTGGTGACGTTATCATAACTAAAGATTCAGAGTCCTGGGATGATATTGCCATACCTGCGTTGGTAAAAGAAACGAAGATCAATTTGGTATGTGGCTATCATCTCTCAATTATCAAACCTGATAGAAATAAAATTCTTCCATCTTATTTATTTTATTGTTTACAATCGAAAGACATTAGGATCCAGTTGGAATTAGTTTCCACGGGTGTTACAAGGTATGGCTTGTCCAAAGATGATATCGGAAGAGCGAGCCTGCCGATACCACACATTGATTTGCAGAGAAAAATATGCCGCTTCCTTGATATCGAACTGACAGAGATAAATAAGTTAATAGATGCAAAAAATAGCTTGTTAAAAATTCTTTCTGAAAAACGTCAATCAATCATTACTCAAGTTTTCACAAAAGGATTGGATGCTAATGTCTTAATGGAAGAATCGGGGATTTACTGGATAGATGAAATCCCGGAAGGTTGGAAAATAAAGAAGATAAAATACCTCACAACAAAAGTTGGTAGCGGCATTACTCCAAAAGGAGGTGCGACAGTCTATCTGAAAGCAGGAATACCTTTGTTAAGAAGTCAAAATATTCAATTTAATGGACTTGATTTGAAAGATGTGGCTTATATATCTGAGGAAATACATGAATCTATGGGGAATAGTAAAGTATACGCTGGTGATGTGTTATTAAATATTACTGGCGCTTCTATAGGGCGTTGTTATTATTACAACGGTGAATTAGGCGAAGCAAATGTGAACCAACATGTCTGTATTTTAAGACCAAATGAGCATATACTCACGGGGTACTTAAACTTGCTCCTATCATCTAAAATTGGACAAAGGCAGGTCGAGTTGCATCAGGTTGGCGGCGGTCGAGAAGGTTTAACATTCGACATTATTAAATCTTTTATATTCCCTGTACCTGACATACAAGAGCAGCGACAGATTTTGAACTATGTACAAGATTTTAATGATCGTATTTTTCTGCTGGAAATTGCAACGAAACAATCTATGGATATTTTAAAAGAAAGAAGGGCAACATTGATAACTGCAGCAGTAACCGGTCAATTAGAAATACCATCGTAATGCTTATAAGAAAACTAACCCTTACCAATTTTAGAGGTTATACTCAAGCAGAGTTTGAGTTTATGCAAGGGCTTAATCTGTTGGTTGGTATTAATGGAGTAGGAAAAACAAGTGTTTTAGAAGCTTTAAGAGTTTGCCTATCTGTAATATATCCTAATATCACGAAGACAAAACACCGAAAGGAAGGTTTCAAAGACAGCGATATCAAAATTGGAGCACACTACCTACAAGTCTCCTGCGATTTTACCTATCTAAAAGCAAACTACAACTTATTAATCGTTAAACGTAGTCAGAGCTATGTTATAAATGAAACCGATAATATTAGGGAGCAAACAACTGAAACGCCAGACCAGGAAGTATTTACGCCCAGCATAAAAGTAACAACCAAGAATTTTTCTGAATTATCACAAGACTCAATTGGTGTTTTCTTCTCTACTAAACGATCTTTGATAACCGGTAAATCACCGGGCAAAGCCGCTGCTCAAGGTGGGCAGGCAGTCGCCCATGCAGAAGCCTTGAGTCGTGATAGGGAGTTTAATCTCAGATTATTTGCAGAATGGTATAAAGTACAGGAAAAGTTAGCTGAAGAGCAACCTAAAATATTGCAATACAATGCAGCTCTAAACAGGGCGGTAGAAACCTTCCTGCCTGATTTTAGTAATCTGCATATAGTTGATATTGGTGATTCACCACAGTTTTTTATAGAAAAAAATAATATCCCATTAAGCATATTGCAATTGTCCGATGGTGAAAGAGGAGTGCTGTCAATAGTGCTTGATATTGCAAAGCGGCTCACTCAGGCAAATCCGGGTTTGGAAAATCCTTTACAAGAAGGACAAGGGGTTATTTTGATTGACGAGCTGGATTTGCATTTGCATCCAAAATGGCAGCGTTCCATTGTAAACAACCTTTCAAGAACATTTCCAAACTGTCAAATTATTGCAACAACACATTCGCCGCAAATTATTCCATCTCTGGACTCAGAAAGGGTGCAGCTAATTGACAATGATCGGGTGTTCAATCCTGAAAGAAGTTTAGGTGTTGATACTAATTGGATATTAAAATTTTTAATGGATACCAACGATAGACCGAATTCGGCAGATGAAGCCATTATGAAAATTGAAAACTTAATAAATGAAGGAGATTTTGAACAATCTCATAAACTCATGCTGGAGTATAAAACTCAGGGACTTGATTTACCTGAATGGACATCACTAGAAGCACGTATTGCTAGACTTGAAATAATCGATGACGAAAATGAAACAAATAATTAAAATTGGTACACCACAACATTATACCGATTGGCGAAATGAAATGAAGGGGAAGGAAAATGAAGATTATCGTCATATGCCAAGTGACGTTAAAAGAATATTATTGCAAGCATTAAATGAAGAACAGGGATATTTGTGCGGTTATACAATGCGAAAGATAAACCCAGACACAAGTCATGTTGAACATCTAAAACCAGAAAGCGTTTGTAGAGAGGAGCAAAGAGGCTCTGACCTTGATTATAAAAATTTGATTGCCTGTCATCCTAAAAAAACAGAGAAAAATAAAACTGATTTTTTATATGGTGCAATAAAAAAAGATAATTGGTGGGACGATGATGGAAAGGAGTTTATTTCTCCTTTAAATCCACACTGTGAACAGAGGTTTAATTTTAATCTAAAGGGAGAGATAAAACCGCTTACAAACGAAGCGAAAAAAACAATTGATGTTCTGTGCTTGGATCATAAAACGCTAACTGAAGATAGACGTCGTGCTATTATTGAGTTTATTTATGGTCCAAATGGCGATGCACCTTTAAGTTCAAGTAAGGCAAAACAGGCGATACAGGCAATTGTAAAGCGGAATCATGACGGTTCTTTTTATGTTTTCTGTATTGCTATTCAAAAAGCGCTACAACAATATATTAGCAACCGGGAGAAATCTGAATTAAAAAGAAAATTTACTGCTCAAAGCAAAAAATAAAAGATAGCTATGAGAGTTCATTCAGAAGCCGCATTTGAAACCGTCATTGAGCAATATATGCTTAATAAAGGATACCAGGCAGTAGCAAAAGAAAGCTATAACAAGGAAAGGGCTTTTTTCCCTGCTACTATTATCGGGTTTATCCAAGCTACCCAACCTAAGGAGTGGACGAAGTTAGAGGCTTTATTGGGTGATCAAACCGAGCTGCAGGTTATCAGTGACCTCAATAAATGGATGGATACAAATGGCACATTGAATACGCTTCGGCATGGCTTCAAATGTTATGGAAGAACATTAAAAATAGCATATTTTAAAGCAGCACATACGCTAAACCCCGAACTTGAAGAAAAATACAAGTCTAATATCCTGGGCTTCACCCGGCAGCTGGCTTATTCCTTCCGAAACAACGAACTGAAAAAAACAGGAGTAATTGATATTACCCTAAGTCTGAATGGTATTCCTGTAGCCACCATCGAATTAAAAAATCCCTTAACTAACCAAACGGCTGAATATGGTAAAAAGCAATATAAAACAGACCGTGACCCACGAGAACTATTGTTTGAGTTTAAAAAGAGATCGTTGGTACACTTCGTTGCCGATACCGAACAGGTATTCATGACTACTCGCTTGGCAGGTGATGCAACCCAATTTTTACCATTGAATAAAGGGTTTAACGGAGGTGCTGGTAATCCAGGAGATGAGCATCGCCGATCCTACAGAACAGCATATCTGTGGGAAGAGATTTTAGAAAGGCAGAGTTTCCTTGACATGTTGGCTCGGTTCATTCATTTGCAAGTAGAAGAGAAATTAACCGATGAAGGAAGAATTGTCAAAAAAGAGACGATGATATTTCCACGCTACCATCAATTAGATGCAGTTCGTAAACTCGTTGATGTTGCAATTAAAGACGGAGTAGGGAATAATTACCTTGTTGAACATTCTGCAGGCAGCGGTAAAAGTAATACCATCGGTTGGCTGGCACATCGGTTAGCATCACTTCATAGCATTGAAAACCTGAAGATATTTGATTCTGTAATTGTAATTACAGACAGGCTTGTATTAGACAAGCAATTACAGGATACCATTTATCAGTTCGAACACAAAAAAGGAGTAGTCGAAAAAATTGATGAAGATTCACGCCAATTAGCTGTTGCCTTAGAGAGTGGAGTTCCAATCGTGATTACCACCTTGCAAAAATTTCCTTTTGTTTCAAGACAGTTAATAAAATTAGCAGAAGAAAGAGGAGAGCAGGGAAGTGGTGTTTTGACAACAAAGAAATTTGCTGTAATAATTGATGAAGCACATAGCTCCCAGAGTGGAGAATCAGCCACAGACGTAAAAGAGGTTTTAGGAGGAAATAAATTGGCAGACGAAGCTAAAAGAAAGGCGGAGGAAGACGGTGCTGAAAATATGGAATCACTTTACCGCAGTATGGCTAAGCGTGGGAAACAGTCAAACATTAGTTTTTTTGCTTTTACGGCAACCCCGAAATACAAAACCTTAAAAGTATTTGGAACAAACAATGAACCGTTTCATAAGTACACAATGCGGCAGGCAATTGAGGAAGGTTTCATTATGGATGTATTGTTGAATTATACAACTTATGCTACTTATTACAAATTGATTAAGGAAGGTGAAAATGACCCCGAGGTATTACGGAAAAAAGCTGCAAAAGCATTAGCGAGGTTTTTAAAGCTCCACCCTCACAATATTGCCCAAAAAACTGAAATAATGGTGGAACATTTTAATATGGCTACCAGGCATAAAATTGGGGGACATGCTAAAGCGATGGTTGTAACAGGATCAAGACTGGAAGCGGTCAGATACAAGCAAAGTTTCGATCAATATATAAAAAGCAAGGGTTATTTGATTAAATCACTCGTAGCATTTTCAGGTGAGGTGTTCGATGATAAACTAAAGGGTATTACTTACACAGAAGTTAGGATGAACAACGGTATCAAAGAAAAAGAACTACCGGAAAAATTCGGCACTCCGGAATATCATGTATTATTAGTTGCGGATAAATACCAAACAGGATTTGATCAACCATTGTTGCATACGATGTATGTAGATAAAAGGCTAGCGGGTATTCAAGCGGTGCAAACTCTTTCACGGTTAAATAGAACTCATCCTTTAAAAGAGGATACGTTTATTCTGGATTTCGTAAATAATCGGGAGGAAATTCAGCAAGCATTTAAAATCTATTATAATGGAGCAAAAATAGGCGAAGAAGTTGACCCTGCCCACTTGTATAGAATACAAGCAGAACTAGAATTATCAGGTATTTTTTTGCCGGATGATGTAGAAAGATTTTGCTCAGTTTATTTTAAACCAAAGCAAAAGCAAAGTGCCGCTGACCACGAAGCAATGAATGCTGCATTAGATCCATCCGTTTCGCGTTTTAAAGTATTGGTGAAAGACAAAGAAGAGGAAGCTGAATTGTTTAGAGGTAAATTAATAGCTTTCCGAAATCTATATGCATTCCTAAGCCAGATAATACCTTATCAGGATTCTGATTTAGAAAAGCTATTTATATTTGTAAGGTATCTTTCTCCAAAATTGCCAAAACGTAAATCTGATCCGGATTATATATTCGATGACTCAGTAAGGTTGGAATATTACAGACTTCAAAAGATTAGTGAAGGATCCATTAGCCTAAATGATGGAAAGGTACGTTTATTAGACGGTCCAACTGATGTAGGTACTGGCTTAGTCAGAGAAGAGCCTGTCCCGTTATCAAAACTAGTTGATATTATCAATGAGAGGTTTGGCACTGATTTTAATCAGGCAGATCAATATTTTTTTGATCAGCTTGTAGAGACAGCGATAGCTGATGAGAATATTATCAAAGCTGCGGAAGTAAACCCTGAAGATAAATTTGAATTGGTGTTCAAGAATTTGTTACAAAATCTCTTTATTGAAAGAATAGATCAGAATGAAGACATTTTTGCGAGATTTATGAACGATGCAAGTTTTCAAAAGGTTGTAACAACATGGCTCGCAGAGCAGGCTTATAATAAAATTAAAGTTGCCAAATCATTTACGGCAAACTTTTAGATAGAAGTTAAATCTACATTTAAGTGAAGTAGGCTTCCAACTTCAATTTAAGTGTAATCGCTAATACTTAATTTAAGTTGAAGTTAGAGAGAATTCAATAACAATGAAATAAAGCAAATTATTTGCTAGCTATATCCTCTAATGCTTCTCCCTCAAAAGCGAAAAGCCTTAAAATGGAATTAACCATTATTTCATTACGTGCTTTGATCATTTCTTCTCTCCAATTTGGAGTAGTCGCCAAAGAAAACTTATTTCCTAATATTTCAAAATCAATATTATTTAGAGCCATTCCGTTTTGATATCCGATTTTGATCTTGTGACCTAAAATATTTGCTTCAGAGCGATATTGCTTTTTTTCAAAAGAGTAATTTGAAAGTCTTGAATTGTAGCCACTAAGTGTTAAATTTCCTAAACTATGAACCAACTCTTCCTGTATTTCCTCGGCCTTCTTCTTATCACCATTGGCAATCATCTCAACCCACTCCACAGGAATATTTACTCCCTGGGGAAATACATGTTCTACAGTCCAAACATATAGACCTTTTTCATTTCGGGACCATAAATCAGGTTTATATTCTCGTGAATGAGCTGTTTCATCTAACTTAGCTAGTACATAACGTGCCATGCCTTCATTATAATAAAATAAATTATCTGACAGATATTCCCTAAATGAATTTATGTCGCTTGGCTTACCTCTACCTTTCAATAAGGTCTGTTCTATAATTTCGTATCCAATTTTTCCTTCATTCTCTCTTTTATATTGTTCGCACCGATCGATCAACTCAGCGTTTATTGCATCAAGATCCCGTGTGTTAGGCGTGTCTGTAATATTTCTTCTTAGATAGTACTTGCAAAATAACTGAACAGTTTTTAGTAGCACCTCTTCATTCTGTAAATCATTTTTGTTACTAAACAAATAAAGTAAAAATGTATACGAAGATGCGGCTCCGATCCGTTCCAAGTCAACTAAAGCCAGCATTAAGAGTGCGACACCATATTTTTCCGGCTCAATTAATTGGTTATATACTTTTGATTTATCAATAAGTTCGATAAATAATTTCTCAGCGTCTCTTTTAATTAAAGTTTCGTAAATTTTAATAAGTGTGGAACTAGTAGCTTTCGGTACGCGTTCTACTTTAATATTATCATTATGTTTAAATGCATTGTAGAATTGCCTCAAGAATCTATCTTGTTCTTCATGTGTAGGAAGGTTTTGCAATAGTTTTTGCCATTTGTCAAACGAATCGTCTATGTTTTTTGAATGTTTCAACTCCATTACTGACAGCATCTTATTTTTAATAATGTCAATAGCTGATAATGGAACACCTCTATAATTAAGTGTTTCAAATAGAATGAATGCTTTGGACTGAGTAGCTTCAGAAATATGAATAAAGTTTAGACGGTTGATCCTGTCAAGCAATTCATCTAATTCTTTACGAGTATCCGGAATTTGGTCATAGAAATATGAAAAGCCCTTATAAAGAGAACGATTCCCGCAATTTCTAGGTTTGGGAAGTTCACCAATTAATTCTATTTCACTCAAAATATAAAGGTAATCTTCCAGATTGTGAAACTGGGCTGACGGCTGTACTCTTAAATAAAATATATAAGTATCATCCTTATGGCCGCCATGGGGCGTCTTGCTATCCTTCGCTTTTATCTTTTTGATTAGCTTTTTCCTTACGCTGTTTAGCATATCCTTCACTTCATCATCTTCTGCATCGGCCTCTTCCGCCAAATCGTTCTTGTACTTATAGTAAATTGCCATAAGCAGCAGGCTAAGAGTTGTTAACCTTTGCTGCCCATCAACTACATCATAAATAAGTTCGTCATTAGGCCCTACTTCTTCTACATCATGGACACAAATAATCGAACCCATATAATGGCTCGATTCATTTTCATCTATGTCTTCCAGTAATTTACTCCAATTGGTTTTGCCCCAGGTATATTCTCTCTGGTATTTAGGTATGTGAAAATGCCATTGGTTACCTTCTGTTTGAAAAAGAGCGGAAAAGGTGGCTTCTACTGCTTTCATGAATTTGTTAACAAATCTATTAGAAAAAGGCTAATTGTAAATATCTTTCCAAGTCTCGGCTCTCAAGATTATTTTGTTAACATACTCTTCACGCGTAATCTTTGTTTGAGCCGGATGAAATGCATTTATAAAAAGTTGATTATCCATAGCGAAATGTCCAAACTCTAATTCCCTTAGGTTTTTTAGATCTGTTTTAAATAAATGAAGAGTTTTACCTCCGATTATAATATCGGGCCTGTAAACTTTGATTTGCTGTAATACAATCTCTTTATTAGTTCTATAGTACCTTTTCAAATTTGCATTCGGCGTTCTTGTCTTACCCGGTATTTTTTGAACATTAACAAATGCAATTTGCCTTAAAATTAAACTCATGCAACTTTGATCTCTTATTTTAAAGTTGTTGTTATATTTCAAAAAATCATTTAAAATTCCATATGTGGAGTATATTATTGGATGAAATGTAGACTGCGCATCCTTATTTTTACCCAAAGCCCTATCGTTATTTAAGCCTTCTGTCATTGAATACCCACCGCTCCCATAAGGCTCTTTTAGTATCCACATGATTTTTATTGCCGAATTGTAATAATCTGTTAAGTTAACAATCCCGTCAGTTATTAGCTGCCGTTCATCTGTTTCATATTTTTTGAAATGTTCTGCGATCGTACAATCCAAGGCGACAACTTCACTCTTTAATTGGTCTAACGAAATATTCATACTATATTTTTTAAATAGTCAGACAACTTTTTATTGTTACCAACATAAGATAATAGAGATGCTTCCTTAATTAAACAATGTAAAAGGATGTTATCACGTAACGTTAGTAAGAATATAATATTGTAACTAAGAAAACCTTACTTGTGAATTCCAAACCGGTATAGATAGGTCAAAAACGTAAGCGCTACCACCAGGTAAACTGCCCATTTTTTGGCATCCGATTCCATGAATATCCGCCAATTACTTTGCTCCGGTTTTTTTAGTTGCGCATGTATCAAAAGTTTGATTTCAGTAATGCTTCTGTCGAGGGACTGCTGAATGGGTTTGATATCCACCGATGTTACCAGTGGTTTCTGATTTTTCATGTGGTTTTCAACTCCATCCATTTTGCTTTTCAACTCCTGCAATACTCCCAATGTTTCTC
>CAXTDO010000058.1:0-14589 GCA_964242315.1 uncultured Flavihumibacter sp. | reverse complement strand
CCTTTACCCCATCAAATTCTTTAATCAGGTTAAACATCGCTTCAAATATCTTTGGGTTGATATAAGTTACAATCACTTTGGATCGAAGAACGGAATCCTTTTTATAATATTCAGAATCGCTTAACCAGATATGCGGAACTCCGGAACCGATGAATACCATATCGCCGGATTCATACTGGGTAACCTGATTACCAATAATTCTTTTGCCATACCCTTCCTGTACAAATACCAGTTCCCATTCAGGATGGGCATGGAAGGTAGGTTGGCCGTGAAGCGGGGAATATAAAAAAGGCTGATCTCTCACATCAATGTGCAGCAGATCATTGAGAAAAGGAGTTACCTGGGTTTGTAAAAGCTTCATCGTTACACGGTGTTCTATAATATCCTTTATGGAATACAATAATAAATATGCATCAGGGGCCGGCTTAGGATATCATAAAATCGAATGTAATTTACCGAGATAAATTCAAATTTTATCCTGTAAAATTTTACACATTCCTATCTTATTATTAAACGTTCTTTTTGAATCAGTAAATCAACCAAGAGCATAACACAATGCTTTGCTTTTTAAGCGCTTACTTATTACATAAAATGTGTTATTATAATAATGTCTTATTTAATATCAAGGAATTTATTTAAACGCAACCAGTTTTTACAAAGATTCATCCAGTCTTCCAGGGGTGGATACAACAGAAATCCATGACTTCCTTTTGAAAATATATGCAATGCTGCAGGTACATTGTTCTTTTGTAAAGCTTGATAAAATCTGATGCTGTTGCTTGCCGGCACCCAGATATCATCTGAGGCATGAAATAATATAGCAGGCGGGGTGGCGCTGCTTACCTGAAGTTCATTAGAGAAATAGTTTTTCATGTTGGTAGTTGTATCAGCACCCAGCAGGTTATTCATAGAGCCTTTATGGGCCAGGCTGTCGGTGAAGCTGATAACAGGATAAACCAGAATCATAAAATCTGGACGAAGGCTGATGCCGGCTTTATTTTCTATCATCACTTTATCGAAGTGAGTGCCGGCAGTTGATACCAGGTGGCCGCCGGCCGAAAATCCTATCATTCCTATCTTGTGCACATCCAGCTTATATTGCGCAGCCATGGTACGCACCAGCATAATAGCCTGCTGGGCATCCTGTAATGCACCCATAGATCTGTTTTTCATTATCCTGTCGCTTGGAAGACGGTATTTAAGTACAAAAGCGGTAATGCCCATTTCCGTAAAAGTTCGGGCTATCAGATAACCCTCCCGTTCCATTACCAAAGAGCCATAACCCCCGCCCGGACAGATAATAATACCGGTACCGGATGCTTTTTCTTTTGATGGCTGAAAAACAGTGAGTGTAGGCCGTGAAACATTTGATACGGAGCCCTTATCCGCTTTTTCTTCATCCGGGGTATCTTTTGAATCAGGAATTGCACCGTTATACAGCGGCACCACTACCTGCGCTTTGGTTAAATGCGGCACAGTTATTAAGAAAATAAAAATAACCAGCATGATACGTAGAAAGTACAGGACCGCAGACTTTATCATACACAAGATTGTAGGGCGTTATAATAACGGAATAAATTGAATCATAATGTCGTTGACTTTAAGGAGATTAATGGGAACAAATATTCAATATTCAACAATCAATGTTCAATAATACAGAAGTAATTCTTGTCAGTATTGCTTAACTGAGCGTTGAATATTGAATACTTCATCTTTAAGCTAACCACATTCAACCGTATAATAAGGATCCGGAACGGCGCAGTTCTACAATTCGCGAATCCATATATTACGGAAGCTTACCATGCTGCCATGATCCTGTAACAGTAAAGGCTCCTTCTCGGGATGCTGGTGATAAGACCCGATACCAATATATTCTGTGGTGCCGAATAATGTTCCATGATTTTGTATCAGTACGCCGTTTTGAAATATGGTAACTGTGGCAGGCACTTTAACCACACTATCTTTATTAAACACCGGCGCCATAAAAACCACATCGAAGCTTTGCCATTCACCCGGCTTGCGGCTGGCATTAACCAGGGGCGTAAGCTGCTTATACATGCTGCCGGCCTGACCATTCACATAAGTAGGGTTGTTATAAGAATCAAGCACCTGCAGTTCATACCTTCCCATTAACAGAATGCCGCTGTTTCCGCGCCACTGACCCTCTCCTTTTCCATCGGCCGGAGTGCGCCATTCAATATGTAGCTGGCAGTCGCCAAAAGAGGCTTTTGTTTTAATGATGCCGGTGCCCGGAGCTATGGTAAGAATGCCATCCGCCACCTTCCATTTCACCGCCCCTCCATCCGGGCCTACCCATGCTGAGGTATTTTTACCGTCAAATAAAATCGTAGCATCAGAAGGTGGCGGCACCATTGTTTCTCCGGCCGTTACAACGCGAACTTTGGGATTGAATAGCTCCGTTGCCGGCGCCCAGTTTTTCGGATCCTGTGCGTGTATTATTACCGGTATCAGAAACAGGCCCTTAAAGAAAATAGTTTTTATAACGGTTGTGTTCATGCTTTTAATGTATTGGTTTGATATGATAGTCACTGCATCACTGACAAACAAAAGGCATAAAGCTAACCTTATTACCGGTTTTGTTCTATCACTGTTTTACCCTGATTTGTTCTGAAATTAACAACTGGAATTATTTTGTTCATCGGTACCATAAACTTTTGTAAACGCTAAAAATAATCAACATCATCATTATGAAAATCGAATTTCAATGATGATATTTGATTTATATACCAAGATGATCTACCTGTTCATGATAGTTAATAAAATAACACGTCAGTTTGGCTTTTCTTCTGTGGTTATAGAAAATACTTGCCAATCAGCCGCTATAACTCAATACATAACTTAACGCTACTTTAAAAAATATTCTATGCAAAAAAAAGAAGTCGCTACCACATCCAGAAGGTCTTTTCTAACCAACGCCGCCATTACTACGGCAGCTTTTTATATTGTACCCAGACACGTGTTAGGCCGGGGCTTTGTTGCACCCAGCGACAAACTGAATGTAGCCGGGATAGGGATAGGAGGAAAAGGAGAAGGAGATCTGGCTGAATTTTCAAAATCTCCCAACGTGAACATTGTATGTATGTGCGATGTTGACGACCGCCAGGCGGTTAATTCGCGTAAGCGTTTTCCTAAAGCAATTTTTTATAAAGACTTCCGCGAGATGCTTGCCAAAGAATCGAAAAACTTCGACGCCTGCTCCGTTTCAACACCCGATCATACCCATGCAGTAGCAGCACTGGCATTGATGCAACGGGGTAAACATGTGTATGTTCAAAAGCCGTTAACACATGATATTTATGAAGCGAGGATACTAACGCAAGCCGCTGCAAAATATAAAGTGGTTACCCAAATGGGAAACCAGGGTGCCTCAGGCGATGGCGTGCGTAAAATGCAGGAATGGTATAATGCCGGCATCATAGGAGACGCTACCTCTATCCATTGCTGGACGAACCGGCCCACCTGGCGGCAGGGAAACAGCAAACCCACCGTTAAAGAAGAAGTGCCAAAAGAGCTGGATTGGAAGCTATGGCTGGGACCTAATGAATGGGAGGAATACAGTAAAGAATATGTGCCTTTTAGCTGGCGGGGATATTATTCGTTCGGTACCGGCGCTTTAGGAGATATGGGTTGTCATATCATTGACCCTGCTTTTAAAACGGTAGGACTGGGCTATCCTTCAGAAGTGGAATGTAGTATAGCCAATATGTATGAAAGCAATGGGCCTGCTTATCACCCGGAAAGTTTTCCGGCTGCGTCTTCCATCAGGCTTAAATTTGCTGGTCGTGATGGTAAGCCCACTGTAAAATTATACTGGGTAGATGGAGGATTGTTGCCGGAGCGCCCTGATGAACTGACGGCAGGAGAAAATATGGGAGACAGTGGTGGCGGCGCTATCATCGTTGGCACAAAAGGCAAAATGATGTGCAGCACTTATGGGGGCAATCCAAAGCTGCTCCCGGTTTCGCTGGGTAACGATGTAAACATCGGTCAAACAATCGAACGCGTTCCGGAAGGACACTATGTGCAATGGGTTAATGCCTGTATAGCTGGTTATGGGAAAAAGAAATTAAGCTCTTCTTTTGATTATGCCGGCCCGCTCACTGAATCTATCCTGATGAGTAACCTGGCACTTCGTGCCTGGAATATCAAGGATGCAAAAGGCGCTTTTACAGGCAGGAAAAAACTGCTTTGGGATGCGGTTAATATGAAGATCACCAATTACGATGAGGCCAATCAATTTGTGAGAAGGGAGTATAAGAATGGTTATAGTTTTAGCTTGTAAGTATTTTTTTTAACCACAGCGGGCGCAGAGGAGCAAACGCAGCGGGCGCAGAGGGTTTCCTCCTCTGTGCCCGCTGTGGTTAAAAAAATGTTTGAATGGCAGGTAATTACATCAGGTTAGGATTAACATAACATTAAGGTCTGGTAACATTGTATAGTACATCGTCTGTTAAACCTTTCCATTCATCGGTACGGAAAGGTGCGGCGGGCAGGCCTTGTTTATTATAAAGATTGGCCTCGGGCACATCGTCCTGCCACCCGTATCTAACGGCAACCGGTAAGGCAACAGATTCGCTATGCACCACAATGTTTCCATTTTCTATGTATGCCTGCGCCAAATGAAATTTCTTGTCGGCACCCGCAATCACAAAGCCCTTGATATACCGGTACGGATCTTTTACCAGAAAACCGGAATCAGCATGAAAGAACGATACAATCGCTTTGCTGCCTTCAATACGAACAGACTTGTAAACAGGACCGCTGTATTCCTGATTTTGATTGTATAAATTGGTGAGGGCTATGTTTGCAAGACGGTATCCTACTTCCTGTTTGTTTTTCGGATGGATGTCGGTAGTTTCTCCAATGTCGAGGGTAACGGCCATACCGGTATTGGGTAATGAAAGTGCCTTTGCCTGGGCTTCTCTTAGCTCAGCCCATTCGCTGCCTTCGCTATTCTTGTTTCCGGGGTTGTAGCTGGCCAACTGTACATAATAAAACGGAAGTACGCCTTGCCGGAAGCGATCCCTCCAATCGTTTATCAATAGTGGAAACGCTTTCCGGTACTGGTAGGCACGAAGCGCATTCGACTCTCCCTGGTACCACAGCACCCCTTTTATGGTAAAGGGAATCAGCGGATTAATCATACCGTTAAAAAGTAATGCAGGATAATC
Source organism: uncultured Flavihumibacter sp. (assembly GCA_964242315.1). Taxonomy (GTDB): domain Bacteria; phylum Bacteroidota; class Bacteroidia; order Chitinophagales; family Chitinophagaceae; genus JADCRZ01. Next base: position 9,397 of record CAXTDO010000058.1, on the reverse strand, counting down.
ATTCGGGTTCACAGGATTTCTTTGTACCGCTTCTATTTTGTACGACCATTGACCTGCAAGAGATACCATCTGGTTGTTACATGCCAGGTTGATATCTTCAGGCTTGCCAAAAAAACCGCCATTACCACTGTTATCTGTTACACGAATGCTGATGACATTTTTCCCTTCCTGTAAAACACCTGTGGGCACAGCATATTTTCTAACAATATTATACACCTTGCTGCTTCCTACCAGCTTTCCGTTGATGTACGTTTCATCCATATCGTCTATAGTAGAAAGATTCAACGTTGCAGACTGTGAAGCTGCTTCCCTCCCAAGCTCTATTGTTTTACGAAACCAGATGCTGCCATCAAACTTATCAAGGCCGTTAGCATTGAAATTTGCAGGTACCATCATTTTTTTCCAGTCGTTATCATTCAATGCAGCAGAGGCATAAGTAGCAGGTGAAGCAGGCGAAACTACAGCGCCATGCCCCGATTCAATGTTTTGTCTGGCACTCTGATAATTTTTTTCATTCTGTGCCTCTACATCGCTAAAAGAAACTTCGCGGAAAATGTTTTTAAAATCGTCGCTTTTTTCCAAAGCTTCCCGGCTTATCCAGGTTTCAATGATGGTACCACCTCTTGAAGCATTAATAAGACCAATAGGAACCTTTAACTTCTCGTATAACTTCCTGGCGAAAAAAAAGCCTGCTGCTGTAAAATCGCCTGCGGTGCCCGGCCCCGCTACCTTCCATTCACCTGAGGCGATATCTTCTGCTGGATTGCCTGAAATAATTACAGGCACTTTGATCTGCCTGATCTCAGGAAAATCGGAATGCTGAATTTCCTGTATGGCATTCATACTGTTAGTAACCGTCATCTCCATATTGGATTGTCCGGAGCAAAGCCACACTTCGCCAACGAGTATGTTTTTCATAATAATGGCACTCTTGCCTTTCACCACTAATTGATAAGGCCCTCCGGCAGCTTCAGCATCAAGCTTTATCAGCCATTTCCCTTCTTTGCTTCCCTTTATTTCGCGTGACTGCTTATTGAACTGAACCACCACCTTTTCACCGGCCGTGCACCAGCCCCATATGTTAATGGGCTTATCTCTTTGTAAAACCATGTTATCACCAAAGATATTAGCCAGCCTTACATCTGCCATGGCATCATTGCAGGCAAAGCATACGGGCAGTAACAGGAAAAAATTTTTTATTCGGGTCATTCGGTTCATGTGATTTAATTCGTTGGTTAAAAGAACAATACTGGTGTATTAACTTCTAAATTAACAATAAATCAAATTATATCACCGGATTTATGATTCTCATCATTGCCCTGTAAACAGAATGTCAGATAAAGGGTGTTGTAATCCCGATCAGAAGTTATTAACGGGAGGCAACCTTAATAACCACTTCAACGAATAATAGCTCTTTCACATCATCTGATATAATCTTAACGTAAAATTTACTTAAATGAAAAAGCTATTTAAAATGAGCTTAGGCATTGCTTTGCCTTTACTGTTACTAACTGTTAATAGTTGTAAAAAAGACAAGACACCCGATCCCGTTCCTGAAGTGATTAAACAAATTAAAATTGCCAACAGCAAGACACTCGGGAATTATCTAACGGATAAGGATGGCCGAACCTTATATTTCTTCTCAAACGATTATCTGGGCGCCAACAATTGCGCCGGTGGCTGTGAGGCAGTATGGCCTTACTTTAATGTAGATACGCTTACTCCTGCCAAACTTGGTGATACCAGCCTTCATTTTTCGGACTTCACCAATATCGTTGCCGCTAACGGAAAAAAACAAATTGCTTACAAGGGATGGCCTTTATATTATTATGCCCCTAATGCAGGCGGTGTTAATACACCGGAACCTGCCGGAGCCACCGGCGGTGAAGGAGTAGGAGGAAACTGGTTTGTAGCAAAAACAGATTACACCATCATGATCGTGAACGCACAGTTAACAGGCAACGATGGTAAGAATTATAAGTCTGATTATACGGAAGGCACCGGCAGAACATTTTATTTTTCTGACGGACTTGGACATACGTTGTATGCATTTAAAAATGACCGGTTGAATACCAATAAATTTACCAAATCAGACTTCAGCAATAACACCGTTTTCCCAATCTATGAAAACACCAAAGTGGTGGTGCCATCAACGCTTGATGCATCATTGTTTGGATCTATCGATGTTTTTACTAAAAAGCAGATGACCTACAAAGGATGGCCTATGTATTATTACGGCGCAGACAGCCTGATACGCGGAAGAAATAAAGGAGTCAGCGTTGGAGCAACACCCGGCACCTGGCCTGTTGTAGTTAAAGATATTCCGGCACCACTGGCGCCGTAAGTGTGCAGGTATGGGTATAAATTATTAATGATTAATTATTAATGATTAACGGTTAGATGCTAAACTATGGTCTTTGATCGTAAGAACGGTTGTCATTAATCATTAATAATTAATCATTAATAATTTATACCTTAAATAGGCCTTACCCAGATGTTCCGGAAACTGATGGGTGCGCTGGGGTCTCCGTGATCCTGTAATTTAATAGGTGCAGGGCCGTGTTTTTTGTAGTAAGGCTTTCCGATATATTGAGTTACGCCTTTTAACTCAAAACCGTTTTGCACCAGTACTCCATTTAAAAGAACAGTAACCTTCGCCGGTGTTATCACGGTACTATCATCTTTAAAAACCGGCGCCGTCCACATAACATCATAAGTTTGCCATTCACCAGGCGGACGATTAGGATTTACTAAAGGCGCATTCTGCTTGTAAATACTGCCTGCCTGTCCGTTTACATATGTTTTGTTATTATAAGAATCCATTGTCTGCAATTCATACCCCGCATCACCTTTTCCCGTTGAGGCCAGAATAACACCGCTGTTACCACGCGCCTGGCTCGAACCTGTAATACCTATAGGAATTTTCCATTCGATATGCAACTGGTAATCTTTAAAAGACTGCCGTGTTTGAATGTTACCGGTACCCTTTTTAACAGTAATAATGCCATCGGAAACGGTCCACAGAGCCGGTTTGGTACTATCATTTGCATTTACCCATTTATCAAGGTTCTTCCCATCGAATAAAACAACCGCATCTGAGGGTGGATCGCTGTTTGTTTTGCCGGGTGTAACCACTTTCGGTACAGGTTCCCATATTTCCGTGTCTTCCGGTTTGCCTTTTTGTTGTGCGTCAGCCATAAAGCATCCGGCTGTAAATAAAATGGTAGTAAGCAATAGTTTGTATATCATGTTATAATTTTAATTGAGCTTGAAGTTATTGAATAGTAACTCCACCGTAAAAAAAAATCTTTGTTAATTGCAGGTTAAACGGCTGTCCGGAGTTTTTTTTAACCACAGAGGCCACAGAGGAGGAAACACAAAGGACTTCTCTGTTCCCTTTGTGGTAAAAAAAACTTGATTATAAGACATTTTGAACTTTCGCATCACAAAGATCAAAACAAGCTATTTTTGCAGCCGCTAAACGAAGAATACCTAAAAATGAAAAGCAAGCTGCAGCAATTAGCAAAAAATCTGGAAGGCCAACTATATGATGACGATACCATGCGCATCCTGTATGCAACAGATGCTTCCGCATATCGCGAAAAACCTTTTGCTGTTGCGATCCCGAAATCAGTTGATGATATTAAAAAGCTTATTCATTTTGCCACCACTGAAAAAACCGCATTGATTCCAAGAACTGCCGGCACCTCACTTGCCGGACAGGTAGTTGGTAACGGCATTGTGGTAGATGTTTCAAAGAATTTTAACCGGATACTGGAACTTAACGAGGAACATGGCTGGGTTCGGGTAGAGCCCGGTGTTGTAAGAGATGAACTAAATTTGTTCCTTAAACCACACGGACTTTTTTTCGGACCAGAAACTTCCACTGCCAACAGGGCAATGATCGGCGGTATGGTAGGTAATAATTCCTGCGGATCTAATTCAGTAGTTTACAGAAGCACCCGCGAACACCTTCTTGAAATAAAAGGCTTGCTCAGTGATGGCTCCGAAGTGGAATTTAGAACACTTGGTTTAGACGAATTTCACGATAAATGCGAAGGCGACGGTCTTGAAGCAAACATTTATAAAACAGTACGCAGCCTACTTGGAAACTATAACAACCAGGAAGAGATCAAAAAAGAATTTCCCAAAAAAAGCATTGAACGGCGCAATACCGGTTATGCCCTGGACGTATTGCTTGAAACCGCTCCTTTTACAGCAGGCGGTGCTGATTTTAATTTTTGCAAACTGATTGCAGGCTCCGAAGGAACGCTTGCTTTTATCACAGAAATTAAATTGAATGTAGTACCGCTGCCGCCTGATGAAATCGGTTTACTTTGCGTGCATTTCAACACCATTGATGAAGCGCTGCGCGCCAATCTTATCGCCATGGAGTTTCATCCAAGCGCCAGCGAGCTTATTGATCATTATATTCTGGAATGCACAAAAGATAATATCGAACAAAATAAGAACCGCTTTTTTGTGCAGGGAGACCCGGGAGCCATTTTAGTGATCGAATTCGCAAGATCGAATAAACCTGATATCATTGAAATCGTGCAGCAGGTGGAAGCAGCTATGCGCACAGCAGGATTGGGCTATCACTTCCCTTTACTGTTTGGTGACGACTCAAAAAAAATATGGACCTTACGTAAAGCAGGGTTAGGCCTGCTAAGCAATTTGCCCGGCGACAGTAAAGCGGTTCCTGTAATAGAAGATACGGCAGTAGACGTAGCAGACCTTCCTTCGTATATCCGTGATTTTAATGAGATATTGAAAAGACATAACCTTTACTCCGTGCATTATGCGCATGCAGGTTCCGGTGAGCTGCACCTGCGACCAATTATCAACTTAAAAACGGCTGAAGGCAATCGTTTGTTCAGAACAATCGCCGAAGAGATCGCCACACTGGTAAAAAAATATAACGGATCATTAAGCGGAGAACATGGTGATGGCAGGTTGCGTGGCGAATTCATCAAACAGATGGTAGGAGAAAAGAACTACCAAATGTTTCAGCAGATCAAACAAACATGGGACCCCGGCAATATTTTCAATCCCAACAAGATCGTTGATACCCCGCCCATGAACACCATGCTGCGGTATTCGGCCGGACAGCAGACCCCTGCTTTTAAAACAGTTTTTCGTTATCATAATCAGGATGTACTGCAACATGCGGAGCAATGCAATGGCTCAGGCGATTGCCGTAAAACACATCTGTCAGGAGGCACCATGTGTCCTTCCTTTATGGCTACCCGTAACGAAAAAGATACTACGCGGGCAAGAGCCAACATCCTGCGGGAATTTCTTACGCACTCGGATAAGCTGAATCACTTTGATCATAAAGAAATTTATGACGTGATGGATCTTTGTCTCAGTTGCAAAGCCTGCAAGTCGGAGTGCCCTTCCAACGTTGATATGGCCAAGCTTAAAGCGGAATTTTTGCAGCAGTATTATGATGCTAACGGCGTTCCGTTCCGTTCCCGGCTGATCGCTAATTTTAACGGCTCATCCAGGCTCGGTTCCATTGCGCCGGGAATTTATAATTTTGTGATGACCAATGGCGGCATCAGCAAAATCGTGAAACGCATTTCCGGCTTTGCCGTTAACAGGTCTATGCCCACATTGTATAAAACAACTTTGAGAAGCTGGTATAACAAACATAGAAAAAGTAACACAGTGCCTGGCAACAGAAAGGTGTATCTTTTTTGTGATGAGTTCACTAATTACAATGACACGTCAATAGGTATCAAGGCTGTATTGTTATTAGAAAAACTTGGTTATGAAGTGATCATTCCCGATCATCAAGAAAGCGGGAGGGCCTGGCTCAGTAAAGGACTGATCAGACAGGCAAAAAAGATCGCTCTCAAAAACATCGAGGCACTTAGTCCGCTGATCACGCAGGAAACGCCGCTGATAGGCATAGAACCCTCTGCCATCCTAACTTTTAGGGATGAATATCCCGACCTTGCAGATAATGAGCAATTGCCTGCAGCAAAAGCGCTTGCAAAAAATGTTTTTTTAGTGGACGAATTTATAGTAAAAGAAATTGCAGCAGGCAACATCAGGAAGGATCAGTTTACTTCTGAAAGTAAACTGATCAGGCTGCATGGACATTGCCAGCAAAAAGCATTGTCTTCCGTTGTTCCTTCTGTACAACTGTTATCGTTACCCGAAAATTATACGGTTGAAACCATACCATCAGGTTGCTGCGGCATGGCGGGTTCTTTCGGGTATGAGAAAGAGCATTATGATTTGTCTATGCAGATTGGGGAGCTGGTGTTGTTTCCTGCCGTACGCAACTCACAACCGGATGTGATCATAGCGGCGCCGGGTACCAGTTGCCGGCACCAGATCAAGGATGGCACCGGGAAGAAAGCGCTTCATCCGGTGGAGGTTTTGTATGATGCTTTGCTGTAAATTTTTTGTCTGAACTGTGATTTATTTGATTTAATGAAGACTATGAGATGTTTCATAACATTCATTAAGTCACAGTTCAAAAAACTAGTACTGATGAAAAGACTGGGAAATAAACTCCAGCACAGTTGGCAAAGCCGATCTCCAGTAAGTCCAGGTATGCGCACCGTCACGGATTCTGAACTCATGAGGAATCATTTTCTTACGCATGGCTACATGAACAAGTGCATTGCCTTCAGATAGTGCATCATCATCACCACAGTCAATATACCAGCGCACCGCTTTCTTCAACGTATCGGGCATATTGTTAGCAAGCGACAGTGCACTTAAATTATTGAAATATTTCGAAACATCTGCATCGGAGGCAGCGGGGTTCTCTCTCTTCAGGCGTGTGGCGGCTTCTTCCATCGTTAATGGCCCAACCGAGGCACTCAACGGACATGCCGATGAGAACAATTCGGGATGATGCATGGCATACATAAAAGTGCCGCCTCCGCCCATGGAAAGTCCGGATACGGCACGGAATCTTTTTTCGGCTTTTATCCGGTACTTCTTTTCTATAAACGGAAGAAATTCTTCAAAGAAAAAGTCTTCATACCGCCACTCTCCCTTACTATCGTTGAAGTAACCACGCTTACCGGTATTCGCATCCGGCATAACGATAATCATCGGTGTTGCAATGCCATCTTTAACAGTTTTGTCGGCAATGGAAAGCACTTCGCCAAATTGCACCCACCCGGTCTGATCGTCGCCGGCTCCATGCAATAGATATAAAACAGGGTAAGTTCTTTGAGAAGTTTCATAATCCGGCGGCAGGTAGATCGCATACTTACGGTCTGACTTTAAAATTTTACTGGGCAATGTAAGGTTATCATAGACCTTCCCTGTTTGAGCAAACATAAAGGCAGGCAATACAATAAACAGGCAGGCAATAATAGGTCGATATTTATTCATGGTGTTTAAATTATGAAAGGGAAATATACAAATAATTCAGGTATGGGGTACGAGGCATGAGGTATGAGGCGAGAACAATAATGTGGAATATTATATTTGATTTAATGCCGTTTATGTAATTTGCTGCAAACTTTATAGCTACTAATTAACAACTAACAACTAACAACTGATAACACTCACACCTCATACCTCATACCTGACTGAATGCACACAAACAACATCCGTTGGCGACTGAAAGCGATACTGGGTGGCTCTATAGGCAACCTGGTAGAGTGGTACGACTGGTATGCTTATTCTGCATTTTCGCTTTACTTTGCCCATATATTTTTCCCGCAGGATAATCCAACGGCCCAGTTGCTGAACACTGCGGGAATTTTTGCCGTAGGCTTCCTGATGCGCCCGATCGGCGGATGGGTATTTGGCAGGATAGCCGACCGCGCAGGACGAAAAAAAGCCATGACTTCCTCCGTATTGTTGATGTCGTTCGGCTCTTTATTAATTGCCCTTACGCCGGGTTATGCCTCCATAGGATTGATAGCGCCAGCTATGCTGTTAATTGCAAGAATGCTACAGGGCTTAAGCGTAGGAGGAGAATATGGCACTTCCGCCACCTATCTCAGCGAAGTAGCCACATCAAACAGGCGGGGCTTTTATTCCAGCTTTCAATATGTTACCTTGATCGGCGGTCAGCTTATAGCTTTAGGCTTGCAGTTGTTGTTACAAAAAGTTTTCCTTACTTCTGATCAATTGCATGCATGGGGCTGGCGCATCCCGTTTATTGCAGGCGCCGTTCTTTCTTTAGTAGCCTTATACCTGCGTAGCAACCTGGAAGAAACCGAAGCTTATAAAAAGAAAATCGATACCGGCGAAAAAAGAGGATCGATGAAAGAATTGTTGCGCTATCCAAAATCAATTGCCACCGTTGTGGGACTAACACTGGGTGGAACAATTGCATTTTATACTTATTCCACTTACATGCAAAAGTTCCTGGTGAACACAGTGCATCTTACCAAAGATCAATCGACGATGCTTTCCTTTATCACCTTATTATTTTTTGCGGCAATGCAACCGTTGTTTGGCATGTTGTCTGATCGCATTGGCAGGAGGCCGCTATTGCTTGCTTTCGGGGTGCTGGGCACCACTTGTACCATTCCTTTGCTTACTACTTTAAGTCATACTACCAGTCAGTGGCAGATATTCTGGCTGTTGATGTCGGCGCTGGTTATTGTCAGCGGCTACACTTCTATCAATGCGGTAGTGAAGGCGGAGCTCTTTCCTGCACAGATACGTGCGCTTGGCGTTGGATTGCCATACGCACTTACGGTGGCTATCTTCGGTGGCTCAGCGGAGTACATTGCATTATACCTGAAAGATATCGGCCATGAATCATGGTTTTACCGGTTTGTTACCGGCTGCATTTTTATTTCCCTGATGGTGTATGTAACGATGAAAGATACGAGGGACACTTCGATGATCGAGCAGGAGTTAGATTGAAAGCGTCGGCTTGATGTGTTTTGCAATATGCCTGACTTGGTGTGTCGGGATCATTTTAATTTCCATTCAACGCTGCTTAGTTAAGGTTTAAGATATTATTTAGATGCAACACCAATATTGTATAGCTGACGGCACACATTCCCATTTCAACTGTTTTTCTACCAATATTAAATCCCTACCGGGCAATGTCATTTAGTTAAGAAATTCAATTGAAAATACTGAGTGCAAAGTGAGACTGGTCGCCCATCCCCTCCAACGGAGGGGAAGTTTGAGCCGAAGGCCAAACGGGGGTGGGTTTGACTGTGACTAGGCTGCAACTCCCACCCGAAACGCTCACAAACAAGCACGAATTTATTTCACCCGTTAGCACGCTGCCCCGTATACCCACCCCAGTTATTTCCTTCGGAAATAACATCCCCTCCAACGGAGGGGATGTGCGGCCACCACCCTCACTTTGCACTTACTGCTTATACAATAAAAAAATCCTTAAGGTCTCATGTATGAGTTAGGTAACTAGATAAAAAAAGTTCCTGATAAT
>CAXTDO010000057.1:0-14624 GCA_964242315.1 uncultured Flavihumibacter sp. | reverse complement strand
TCTATAACCTGTGCGGTATTGCCTAATTGTATATTAAGGGTAGTTCCGTTCTGAGGAACAGCAACATCTTTTTCCTTAAAACCTGCCGAACTCACCACCACGAACTTGTTGGAGCCAACATCTATCTTAAAATTACCATTGGCATCAGCGGATACTCCGGAACTCATAGTACCGGTAACCGGATTTTTTATAGCCACTGAAGCATAGGGAATAATATTACCCTTTTCATCTTTAACCTGTCCTGTGATTACCCGTGACTGGGCATGCGCCATCACAGCAAAAAGCAGGAGCATTGGGAGAAGAACCAGATTTTTTCGCATTGTGTTAGTTTAAGATTGTTAGTGAAATTTTACATGGTAAAACTTTGATACTGATGATAAAGACTTCGGAACGACCTATGCAGATAGCAAGTAAAATTTAATCGTACCCGTTCCGGATTTAAAATTGCCAGATTAGATATAAAAACAAAATGTTAAAATATTTAAAATACCGATAAGAGCAAAATAATTGTATATGACCGGCTACATAAAGGTATAGTCGGGTTTAAGTAACAAACTTTTTTACCCTAAATAACTCTATCAGGTGTATGAAGTACTCACTTGTTACAACCTTATTGTAGTCGCTAATCTTGTACGTTTTTTTAACCACAGAGTTATACCAGACACAGGAAAGAGGATACACAGGCTTCCTCTGTGTATCCTCTTTCCTGTCTCTGGTATAACTCTGTGGTTAAAAATTATCCATTTTAATTATCCCAAAATATTTTGGGTGCGTATAATGTAGCTGATGTAGGCACATTGGCTGAGTTATAGGAATACTCGGTTTGAGGGTATAAAAAACGACGAGGGATATTAGTTCCCACTATCGGCGTAAGAGCAGGGCTATTAGTCCGGCGCCATAATGTAAAGGCTTCAGGACTCAGGTATAAAGCGATGAATTCCTGGGCCGCAACCTGGGCAATGGCAGCAGGGGTAGAAACAGGTAACGTACTGTTAGTAGTAAGAAAAGCAGCAATATCTGTTGACGAAACTCCTAACTTTTGCATATTATTTTGGATCGCTGAAATGTAGAATGTCTGGGCAGTTGGTATATTGCCAGTTGCTGTTAACGTAGCTTCTGCTTTCATGAACAGCAGTTCATCATAAGTAATGAATTCAACAGGAGAATCTCCTTCTCCATAATAAGCACCAAAGCCTACCTGATTTACATCAGTGTAATCAGGTGTTGTAAAAATTTTGTAGCGGGGGTCTTTTACTGCTGCCAGTTTTACGCCAAGGGGACTATCATCAAAACTTATATCACTACGTTGTTGATTAAACTGGTACCAGGGATTGGCAGATGTTTCCGTGCTTCCGAATACGTATTGAGCGTTGTCTGCATTTGAAGTAAAAGACTGGGCAATTTCCAAAAGGGCGCTGGTAGCCATAGCAGGAACACCCTTGCTCTGATGAATGTACAACCGTGCTTTTATAGCGTGAGCAAATTTGATCCATTTGGTAGCGTTGCCACCATAAATCACATCTTCAGAACCGGGTAATAATGCACCTGGGCTCGTACTGCTTAATTGTGAAATAGCAACCGTTAGTAAACTGTTTATGGTATCATACAAAGCTTTGTCTGAGTCGTATTTTGACTGAAGTTTGGTGGCTCCCTGAAATGCATCTGAGTAAGGGATTGAACCCCACATGTCAACAGCTACCTGGAGGGTGTATGCCATCAAAATACGGGATATACCACTATAACGATTATTACTTTTTGAATCTGCTATATTCATCAATGTTTTGTTGTTCTGCATTACCGAAGTATATAAATTACCCCAGGGTGAATCAAAATCTACTGATGTAAATATATACTGATAGTAAGCTCCGGCCTGGCGTGAGGCACTTGCCGTCTGCTGGGTAATTAGGGAAGTATATCTGGAGATATCTCCTCCCTGCGTATAGGCCAGGGTACCTTCAACGGTAGATAACATCACACTCGGAACGATGCTTCCGGCCTCAGGCGCATTTTTATTAACGTTAACATCTGAAAAAAATGATTTTTTACAGGACATTCCCAGGAAACTTATCAAGAGAAACAGTATACTTGGTATATTAAACTTGTTTGATTGCATAAACTTAATTTTCTGAAGACAGTAATGATTAAAGTCCGACGTTTAAACGTATCCCATAACTTTTGGTGCCGGGGTTATTGAAGTAATCCAGTCCCTGGCCATTAGCAGGTCCTGCAAGACTTGTTTCAGGATCAACTCCTTTATACTTTGTCCAAAGCACAGCATTGTTGGCAAAAACAGTTAATGAGACATTAGTAAAGTGTGATTTTTGGAGTATCGTTTTTGGCAATTCATACCCTAAACTTATCTGGCGGATTCTTACAAAGGAACCCTTTTCAACACTGGGCTCAGCAGGACCTACAAAGCTGCTTCCAATATTTTGCCAGTAGTATTGACTGTATAAGGCAGATACAGTATTTTGAGATCCGGGTTTTGCAATTTCAGTAGTTCCGTCAGCGGCATAATGAACCACATTGCCGGAAGCATCCAGGTGACCTGCAATACCATTGAAAATTGTTGATGTTCCCCTGTTAGCTGTTTCCTGGGAAGTTCCAAAATAAGACATAGCGCCACGTGTACCATTCCAGATATCACCGCCCTGGCGAACATCTATCTGGAAGCCTAAAGTAATATGTTTATAACTTAAATTATTAATTGCCGAGCCTATCCAGTCTGGATTAACATTCCCGATTGCTGCGTTCTGAGAGCTTAAGATGGGCATTCCGTATCCCGGGGCACCCTTGGAATCATTGATTAATAACGGGCTATTCATGTCATTTGGATCTGAACGAACATAAACACTTCCATAAATTGAACCAAATGGCTGTCCGGCTATAGCGTCTACTTCTCCATTTTGAAATCCTGCTATTAACACCTTAGGTACACCGGCAGCAAGAGAAACCACTTTGTTTATATTTTTTGACCAGTTGAAGTTCAGGTCCCAACGGAAATCCTTGTTCCTTACAGGTGTAGTATTTAATGTGAGTTCGAGGCCCCGGTTAGTAATGGTAGCTGCATTTAACAGTTCAGATGCAAAACCAGTTGAGTACGCAATTGGAACCGTTAAAATTACATCAGTTGATTTTGAATAATAAGCTGTTGCATTCAAGGTAATCCTGCTATCGAAAAAGCTGAGGTCGGCTCCAAGTTCATACGAGTTTGTTTTTTCAGCCTTTAATTCAGGATTACCAATTACGGAAGTGGTAGAACTAATTTGATACCCTGCATTATCATTTATTGGAAATTGAATGCCCGAAGTAAAACCATCGCTAATGCTGGCGGGACCATAATAGGTTTGTAAGCCTTGTATTGGTGCATCTTTACCTACCTGTGCTGCTGAAACCCGCAATTTACCATACGTTAATATTTTTCCACCCGCTAAAGCAGGAATTTTTGTAAACTCATATGCTAAACTGGCAGAAGGATAAAAGAAATTATTATTCTTTACCGGCAACGTGGATGAAGTTTCATTTCGTCCTGTTAAAGTCAAAAAAAGCGAGTTTTTAAAGTCGAAATGTGCTTCTCCATAGAAAGCCATAGTTCTTTTTCTGCCCTCACTTTCACTTGAGGTATATGAAGTGGCGTTGGACATATCAAGAAAGTTAGGAAGAACAAATCCGGAACCATGAGCCAACCTGGCGCTACTGGTATTGGTAAAATAATTATGTCCTAATAATAATGAACTGGAGAAGTCTTTAGAAAAAGATTTTTTTAAATTGATGGTAAAATCCGAATTGAATTGCTCATTATAATAGTTGCCTAAATGGATAGCGCCGGCAGAAAAAGCATTAGACCCGATATCATATGCATTTTTTGAAGCCTGCGAATATACATCCCCACCTAAGCGGTAAGTAAGTGTCAGCCAGTCAAACATTTGGTAGTTGGCCTGTCCGAATCCATAAACACGGTTTAAATCTTCGTGAAATGGGTTCCTGTTGATCGTCCAGTATGGATTATCATATCCTGGTCCTCCACGGTAGTCCCTTTGCACTCCGTTAGGCAGTACATAAGAATCCTGATTCGTCACCGGGTTCGAGAGTCCGTTTGAATTATCGAATGTTGGAGGGGTTCTTAGCAATCCCAGCATGATACTGGAAGTATTTGAACCCTGCTGTACCTTGTCGTTGGCGGACCTTACATAATTAACACCTGCTGAAACAGATAACCTGTCGGTTATAGAAGTTTGCCCATTTAATGACAAAGTTGTTTTATCGTATTTCGATTTTGGAATAATACCTGTCTGGTGAACATTTCCCAATGACAACCGGAAACCAGATTTACCAGTTCCTCCGGATAGTGCGATATTATTATTAAAGGTTAAACCTGTTTGAAAAAAATCATATGGATTATAAACTTGTGCAGGTGTCTTTTTTAACGGGCTTGAAGCTCCCACAATACTGCCATTTGGATCAAAAGCGGTCGGAATACCATCCCTGTACAAAGTGTCTATACGCGCACCCCAGGTTAACCTCCTGTCAGCACCTCCTGTGGGGCCCTGGTAAATGCCGTTACCGCCTTGCGAATAAATACCCTGGCGTTCAGGCAACTGACTTACCTTATCGATTGTGGTAGAGGAATTAAAAGAAATGCTTGTACCACCTTTACCGCCGCTTCCTTTTTTAGTAGTTATAATTAATGCGCCGCTTGCTGCCTGTATGCCGTACAAGGCAGTGGCGGCTGGCCCTTTCAGCAGTGTTACTGATTCTATATCGTTAGGGTTGATATCAACTCCCCGGTTTGTGGGCTGAACTCCTCCTGTAAGGTTACTGTTTGCTCCTGATACGTTGGGTGTTGCCGATGTTGGATCATAGTTATTAATTGAATTATCAATGGGTACGCCGTCAACAACCATTAACGGTTGATTGTTACCGGTAATGGAAGTCACACCTCTTAAACGCATATAAGTACCACCACCCGGATCTCCTCCACTGTTAATGACCGTTAAACCAGAAACTTTTCCGTTCAGTTCACTTATTGCATTTCCGGTACCAGATTTATTAATCTGATCTGCATTCACAGTTTGAGTGGCCGTAGCCAACTGTCTTTTTTCTCTTCTGATACCCAAGGCAGTTACTATCACTTCATTAATAACCTCGGTTGACCTTCCTAATTGAATCTCTATCGTATTTGTACCTGATGGAACAGCCACTTCTTTTGTAGAAAATCCGGTTGAGCTAACTTCCATGGAACTGGCATTTCCTATATCCAGTTTAAAATTACCTTTCGCATCTGCTGATACAGCCGTTGAAGTGGCACCATTGGGAGTTTTTCTTAGGGCAATAGTTGCATAAGGAACAGGATTTCCATTCTCATCTTTTACCTGGCCTGTAATCAGCCTTGCCTGAGAAAACGCTATACAAGATAACAGCAGAAAACACTGAATAAGAATCAAAGATTTTCTCATAATTAAAAATTTTGCGTGATACCGATAATTATAACTATTACCGTAAATAATTGTCATTCAAATAGCAACAAGAGCACTGCTGCGTAAAACCTCAGATTTCAAAAAACAGCTACCAGGTTGTTTTTTTTAAATTTTACGAGTAATAATATTAGACATATGAATTTTAAAATATGCTGCATTAATCACATTTGTGAAAATGTATATACTTTAAAGTGTTTTTCTACTATCAAATTTATTTAAATATCATGATCTGAAATTTTAGTTCGGTTTTTTTGTTGCCCTTAATTTCATCCAGGCCAGACCCTATTTTATCTTTATTTGTATAAATTGATTGGGAAAACCTGAATGAACATTCAGCTTTTGTTTTTTTCGACAAAAAATATTTGAAATACCTGGAAACATCAGAACTCATGTTTATATAATACCTGTAACCTTTATCATATGTTGCGGGGATTGAAAAGCTGTATGGTACATCGTTTTCAAAAGTATACAGCCTTGAGTTATACCCGTTTGTTTCAAAATAAGCCAACCTCATATTGCCTGACCAATCCCTTGCAACGGGTTTATATAAAAGATCGGTAAACATTAAGAATCCCTCTTCTTTGTCAGGTTGCTTTTTATTGTACCAGGTTATTTCGGCTCTCGAACGAAACGATACTGAACGGCTAATAGTTACACTGGAGTGAACACGCAGGTTTTGTTTGGTTATGTTACTCAGGGCTCTGGCTGTTGCGTTCCCGTTTGAAACATTCTGTTGTTTAAATTGACTCCTGAATTGTCCGTACAATTCCACCTGCCTGTTTGGATTAAGTATTAACTGAATAAAATATTCACTGCCGGAAGAAGGCGCATCAACACGGTATTTTAACCAGGGAAAAGAATACCTGTCAGTATATGCATTTAGCTGAATATGTTCTGATGGCCTCAGGCAAAGTCCGGCATACAAACCTTTTTC
Source organism: uncultured Flavihumibacter sp. (assembly GCA_964242315.1). Lineage (GTDB taxonomy): Bacteria > Bacteroidota > Bacteroidia > Chitinophagales > Chitinophagaceae > JADCRZ01. The sequence goes on along the minus strand of CAXTDO010000057.1, from coordinate 8,213 downwards.
ATTAACGGGATCAGTGTTTTCCGTGAATGCGTTTGCATCAAAAGACTGATAACTTTTGCTGATTGAACGGTATACTAACGAAAGATCTGCTGCCGGCGACATTGAAGCCAGCAAACCACTTACGAGTGCGGTATGATAATTTTTATCAACAGCCAGCTCGCCGAAGAAATGAACGTTTTTGTAAGTATAGCTGTAGTCAATGCTTTCATTTTCGAAACTTTTTCCCGTTGCAGCATAAAGTGTATAAGGATGCTCTTCCTTTTTAAGAGGCAGCGAAAATTTATATTGAACCGCGTTGATAGCAAGATGCCATCGGTCTTCCGTAAATTTAAATGAGGCAACTGCTGTTATTTGTTGAAGATTGTTTTTATCTTCCTGTTCCCCGGGCGTGCGATGGTAACCTGAAGTAATTATGGACGTGATATGGCCGATATCGGTAACTGAGTCCTTCACGAGGTTACCACTAAATTTGAGATAAGAAAAAAACAGGGTGCACTCCCATGTACCTTTTTGCAAGGTAATGCCTGCCCCCCGATGAAAATTAGATTCACCGGTAGCAGTATAGGGATGTAATACCGGAGACTGCCTTTTTACAGATGTAATTTCCGGGCTTTTTGAAAACGTAAGACCTTGCCATCGTATCAGGCCCTGTCCCATATTTACGGTAAAATCTCCAATCGCCAGTGATTTTATAATACCCAGCCTGGATAAAAAAAAGTGAAAGGAGTAAAAATCAAATCCGGCTTTTTGACTTCCTTTAAATAGGCGTTCACCAGCATCTTTATCTCCCGAGATGCCCCATTGCAACAGGTTGCGGTAGTTATAGGAGTACCGGATCATTAACCTGTCAGCAGTTCCCATGAAGCGGGTACTGCTGTCTGATTGACTGGTATACCCTAAGGATTTTTCCAGTATCCTGGAAGACCTTATCAATATAGCGTGACTTCCATTGTTCCATCGCTCGCTGTTTGCCAAACTGGTATTCCGGACAACCGTTATAAAAGGTAGCAATTTTTGTATGGTATTGATATTCCAGGTTGGTATTGCCTGCAGCTCGTAGATGTTTAGCAGGTCTCCAAAAAGGCGGCGGTAACTAAGAAAACTTTCTATCTGAAGGTCGCTTAATTCGGGAAGTTCTTTTAAATCATCTGCATTGGCGCGGTTGAGATTAATCGGATGCTTTTTCAGATTTTCAAGTTGCAGCATCAATGAACCACCCTGCTTCTCAACGCCTTCTTCAGCCATAAGTTCCGCATACTGCTCTAAAGCCGCAATAATATTTTCCTGTTCCTGCGCGTATGATACAGAATATGTTAACAGGAAAATGATTATTAGCGCAGCGTACTTCATTGCTGTTCAAATTTACTTTGGTAAAGCTTAAAAATCAGCAACAGGGAGGGTGTCATGCCCGCCTGCTGATGCCATGACGCAGCAATGTCAAGCCGGATATTCTTCCAGTAAATTCCTGCACCTGCGAAGCAATTCCCAACAGCCGATGACAGGCCGCAGCGGATGAAAAATTGCTTTACAAAGGCGTACTGTAACGACACGTTTATGGCTACAGGCTGACTTTCCTCTTTAATTATTTCTGACCCTACAAAAAGTTTTTCAGAGGCCTCATATCCTAAACCGAAGGAATAAAGAGACGGCAGTTTTTCCTCTGAGTTCTTCCCGAACTTCCCGCCAACCGGATTGTAGATATGGCAGCCTGTATGAAATTTATCGGTGAGATGAACAATGGTTCCTATTTCGAAGTTGGTTGCCGCAGCGCTTCCGTAGCCTGCAAGATTGATATGTTGATAATTGAATTGGATGCCTATATCAATGTTTGCTCCAAGCGATCTTCCATAAGCAACACCTGCATGTGATTCATTATAGTTGGTAAATCCCGTATAATCCAGCGCCACTCCTGCTCCGCCCTGCCAGCATGGAAAAGAGATGGCGGCAGATAACGCTTGTAATTCGCGTAGCAGGAATCTTTTTTCAGAATAAATTCCTGCGTTACCGTTAGTGATACCAGCTAGGGAAGCCTGATTACCGGTAAAAGAAAATGCATCTCTGAAATGCCGGCTATAGGTTCCTACGGTGGTATATTGTCCCGATGGTGAAGATCGCAGTAATTGGGCAAGACAGGCATTAAAAGACAGAAGTAATAAAGGAAAACAGTAGTATTTCATGAGAAGAGATTTGATGTACAAATACAGCGGGAACGACCTGGCGAAGCTCATTCGCTTCACTGGTTTCTAAAAACCTCACAGGTTTGCAATACAGGTTGTTACCTCCTCTCAGACCTGTGAGGTTTTTAGAAACCAGTGAAGCGGACGAGCTTCGCCAGGTCGTTCCTTGGAGGTGCAACCCGTTGCCGGGTTAAATGTCACTCAGTTAGCTCCCAAAAAATAAGTGTTTTAACTGTTTTTTCTCCCTACGCACTTGTTACCTTTGCGCCATGCAAATTTTAGATGGACAGTTGGTGTCACAGGCAATAAAGGATGAACTAAAAATTCAGGTTGCCCAGTTGGTTGCCGAAGGAAAAAAGATTCCACACCTTGCTGCCGTACTGATTGGCAGTAACGGTGCAAGTGAAACATATGTGAATGCCAAAGTGAAAGCCTGTGCCGAGATAGGTTATAAATCAACGCTGATCACACACGATGATACCATTGAGGAACGGAAGATGTTAAGTATTATTGAAGAACTGAATAGCAATCCGGATGTTGACGGCATACTGGTTCAGTTGCCTTTACCAAAACATATTTCAGAAGAAAAGATAATAAACACTATAACGCCCGCTAAAGATGTAGATGGCTTTCATCCGGTAAGTGTGGGCAAAATGATCCAGGGACTTGATACGTTTGTTCCGGCTACGCCGTATGGAATAATGTTGCTGCTGCAACATTATAAAATTGACCTGAAGGGTATGTCTGCTGCCGTAATAGGGCGAAGCAATATTGTAGGCCGACCTATGAGCATTCTACTAAGCAGCAACTCTAATCCCGGTAATTGTACTGTTACGCTTTGTCATTCTCACACACGAAACCTTACTGAGATCTGCCGGGAGTCAGATATTATTGTGGCCGCCCTGGGCAGGCCTGAATTTATTAACGGAGATATGGTAAAGGAAGGTGTTATCATCATTGACGTAGGCATCACCCGCATAGCCGATGCTTCCAGGAAATCTGGTTATGCTTTAAAGGGCGATGTTCATTTTGATTCGGTAGCACCTAAATGCAGTTTTATAACACCGGTACCAAAAGGAGTCGGTCCCATGACCATTGCCGGGCTCATGAGAAATACTTTCAAAGCATGTAAGGAAATAAATGATTGAGGAAAGCACTTATATTAAATCTTGTGTTTTGTCTGAACTGTGATTTAACTGATTAAATTAAGGACTATGACATAAAATAAGCATAGCCCTTCATTTAATCAGCTAAATCACAGTTCAGACATTTCCGTGAAGTATCATTTACCATAACAAATTATTTTCACGAACTTTACCACCGTAATGATCGCAGCAATTCATCAGATAACTCAGACGCTTCCGGTAATGGAAGCTTTTTATACCTTACAGGGTGAAGGATTTCATCAGGGCAAAGCAGCCTATTTCATCCGTCTGGGAGGTTGCGATGTAGGCTGTGTTTGGTGCGATGTAAAGGATAGCTGGGATGCCAGCCGCCATCCTCAAAAAAGTCTCCGGCATATTGTTAACGAAGCCTCACTATATCCGGGAAGAATAGCCATCATAACCGGGGGAGAACCGCTGATGCATGATTGCACACAACTTACCAGTCAGTTGCACCAGGCTGGATTTCAAACTCATATTGAAACCTCGGGTTCCCATCCTCTCAGCGGAAGCTGGGATTGGATATGTGTTTCACCTAAAAAATTCAAGTCTCCACTGCCAGACATTATGCCATTTGCCAACGAGCTAAAGGTAGTGATCTTCAATAAAAGCGATTTCGACTGGGCTGAAAAGCATGCCGCCAAGGTATCCTCTGAATGTAAATTGTACCTGCAACCGGAATGGAACAAGGCCGGCAGCATAACACCCCTGATAGTTGATTATATAAAAATGCATCCCCAATGGGAACTAAGCTTACAGATACATAAATATATTAATGTGCCTTAGCTGTTATCAGCGGTCAGCTATCAGGAGGAAAAACCTCGGGCGTTGATCTTCTGATAGCTGACTGCTGATAGCAATTGACATGAAATTTTATATTGGACATAACAGTGGGTTTAACAAATGAATAGCTGTGCACACTCGCAATTAAAGAACAAACCCTTCGTTTATTCGTTTCTTTCTATAGTTACCTTTCCCATATGAAGTACTTTTTATTGATCATATTTCTTTTTTCTACTTTCTGTTCCATTGCGCAGTATGATCCTGCAAAAGTCAATAAAAAAGCTGCCCAGGCATATTCAAAAGCTATGGAACTGGCTGAAAATGCTGACTACAAACAAAGTATAAAAGTGTTGCAGGACGCAGTGAAAACAGAACCCGCATATGCCGATGCCTGGCTTTCAATCGCTGGCATGTATGGAGAATTGAAGAATTATGATGATGCAATTGCTAACTATCAGAAGGCTAAAGCGATAGATACGGAATATTTTAGAGACTATAACCTCCCTTATTCCATTAATCTTGCCGGCAAAGGTGAGTTTGAAGCCGCTCTTGCTGCGGTTAACGAGTTCTTGTCAATCAGTAATCTTAATGAAATAAGCCGCAAAGCTGGTGAGTACCGCAAACGTAGTTACACCTTCGCCGTAAACTATGCAAAAACACATCCCGATTCAGGGTATAAATTCGAACCAAAAAACCTGGGTGACAGCGTAAATACAAAAGACCTGGAATATTTTCCCACGCTTACTATTGATGGTAAAGAACTAATCTTTACCCGCAGGGTTAACAACAGAAATGAAGATTTTTATGGATCAGATTTGATAAATGGCAAGTGGGGTAAGGCTAAAAGTCTTAGTGGAAATATCAATACCAATCGTAATGAGGCAGCACAGACCATTTCACAGGATGGACAATGGCTGATATTTACAGGTGGCGATTTTCCGGATAGTTATGGGAATTTTGACCTTTATATTTCTTACCTTACTTCTTCCGGGGAATGGAGTACGCCTGAAAACATGGGGCCTGCTATCAATACAGCTTCGTTTGAAACTGCTCCCAGTTTATCGCCCGATAAAAGAGACCTTTATTTTACCAGCGGCCGTGCAGGAGGATATGGTGGAGGCGATATTTATGTAAGTCATCATTTACCAAATGGCAAATGGAGTGTGGCCGAAAATCTGGGACCGGAGATAAATACAGCCGGCGAAGAAGACTGCCCGTTTATTCATGCTGACAATCAAACATTGTATTTTACTTCAGACGGACATCAGGGCTATGGCAAGGAAGATTTATTTATGGCGCATAAAGGTCCTAATTCAAAATGGAGTCTTGCTGAAAATCTGGGCTATCCTATCAATACTATTGAAAAGGAAGCTACTATGATTGTAACGGCAGACGGCAAAACCGCATATTTTGCAAGTGAACGAAATGATACGCGTGGCGGTTTTGACCTGTACACTTTCGAATTACGTAACGATATAAGACCGGTAAAAACTTTATGGGTTAAGGGTAAAGTGTATGATAAAAAAACAGATAAAGGTTTACCTTCAGCAGTGGAGCTCACAGACCTGCTTACCAAAGAAATGGTAAGCAAAGTACAGACTGATGAAACGGGCAATTATCTGATTACCCTTCCAGTAGGCAGGGACTATGCATTTAATGTAAAACGGCGCGGCTATTTATTTTACTCTGAGAATTTTTCATTGAGAGAGCGAAATCCTGATTCTACTTATAACATTGGCATTCCCTTGCAACCAATCGAACCTAATGCCCTGATCGTTTTAAAAAATATCTTTTTTGACGTCAATAAGTTTGAACTCAAACCGGCTTCACAGGTGGAACTGGGCTCGGTAGTGCAATTGATGAAAGAAAACGGCTCTTTAAAAATTCAGATTAACGGCCATACGGATAATGTTGGAAATGCAGCGGCCAATTTAAAGCTATCCAATAGCCGCGCACAGGCTATTGTAAATTACCTGTCCTCAAACGGTATCGACCCAAAACGGCTTTCCTACAAAGGTTTCGGCGATACACAACCTATGGCAGACAATCAAACTGAAGAAGGCAGGGCACAAAACAGAAGGACTGAGTTGAAAGTGGTGTCAAACTAGCTATTGTCTGAACTGTAATTAATTGGATGAAATGAAAGCCATGATTAATAAAACTGACATTCCAAACCAAATAAATTTATGTCGTTTAGTATCGTGAAGTAGAAGATCATAGTCATCAATAAATCAAATTAATCACAGTTCAAAAGGTGTTTTCCCCCTCGATATCTCCTGATATTCATTTACATTAACGCCGGTATTTCATTAATTTTTTTTACACATGTTAACCGAGCTTCATTACCGGATCGCGTTATCTCTTGTTCCGAACATCGGTGCGGTGCATGCCCGTACACTTATAGATCATTATGGGGATGCAGGCACTGTTTTCAAAACAAAAAAAGGTCTGCTGGAAAAGACAGAAGGTATCGGCTACATCAGGGCACGGAACATTAAGGACTTTAATAACTTTAAATGCGTTTCGGAAGAGATAGCTTTCATTCAAAAATATAACATAGATGCCTTGTTTCTGACAGATGAAAAATATCCTAAACGATTTCTCAATTGTTATGACCCTCCTACAGTGTTGTATTACCGTGGTACCGCTGACCTTAACTGTTCCAGGATGCTTGCCGTTGTTGGTACCAGGATGAACACCGACTACGGCAAACAGGTAACGGAACAATTGGTAAAAGAGCTGGCGGCGCTTGATATTGTAATCGTTAGCGGATTGGCATTTGGCATTGATGCGATAGCACATAAAACTGCGTTACGATGTACTATGCCGACAGTTGGCGTTGTGGGCCACGGCCTATCTACCATTTACCCATCTCAACATCATACACTGGCAAAAGAAATGATCCGGCAAGGTGGTTTGCTTACAGAGTTCACCAGCAAAACAAAACCGGATAAACACAACTTCCCGATACGTAACCGCATCGTAGCCGGCATAACCGATGCAACTGTTGTAGTGGAAACAAGTATGAAAGGTGGTAGCATGATCACCGCTGAAATGGCCAATAGCTATAACCGCGATGTATTTGCCATACCCGGAAAAACTACCGACATTAAAAGCACCGGATGTAACTACCTGGTAAAATCCAACAAAGCAATTTTACTAACAGATTCAAAACAGTTAATAGAAACATTAGGCTGGGAAGAAAAAAAGAAAAAGCCCGTTAAGCTGCAACGCGACCTGTTTATCTCTTTAAGTAATGATGAAAAAATTGTTACAGAGATTATAAAAGAAAGAGAGACTGTGCCGATTGATGAATTGCATTATTTAAGTAAGCTCAGTACAAGTGCATTAGCCGCCGCCATATTGAATCTTGAGTTTCAGGGTGTGATTGCTTCGCTGCCTGGTAAAAATTATAAGTTGCTGTAAGAAAGGTATGGGGTATGAGGTATGGGGTTTTATCTCATACCCCATACCCCATACCTGATACCTCATACCATATACCTAAAATTAATTTTGGCTCATTTGTTTGCGACGCTATCTTTGCACATGGCAATAAGAAATACTGCTTCCCGCAAGATAAATTTCCCCAACAAAATTTCACTGGAAGGTTTAACGTTCGACGATGTACTGTTAACACCAGCGTATTCACAGGTACTTCCCAGGGAGGTGAATACTCATACCAGGCTTACCAAAGAGATATTCCTTAACATTCCCATGGTATCTTCTGCAATGGATACGGTAACAGAAGCCAACCTTGCCATTGCCCTGGCACGTGAGGGCGGAATGGGCATGCTGCACAAAAACATGAGCATTGAAAAGCAGGTGGAAGAAGTGCGTAAAGTGAAACGCAGCGAAAGCGGTTTGATCCTGGATCCTATTACCCTTCACGTTGATGCTAGCATAGGCGATGCATTAAAACTGATGAAAGAAAATCATATCGGGGGAATACCGATCGTTGATCATGAAAATAAGCTCGTAGGCATTCTCACCAACCGCGACCTGCGCTTTGAAACGGATAAATCACGCAAAGTGCAGGAGGTGATGACGAAAGACAACCTGGTGCTTGCTCCTGAAGGAACCGATCTTAAAA
>CAXTDO010000056.1:0-14682 GCA_964242315.1 uncultured Flavihumibacter sp. | reverse complement strand
AGCTCCACCGCATTTCGAGTACGGACTGGTTTACACACCACTTACAGCAAGTCGCGCTCCTTCACACAAAACTGCAGGATTTGGCCGCAGAAAGCTATTCGAATCAAACGGATACAGATGAAGAAAGAGAGCAGGAGGCTGATATTATAGAGGACAGTTCGTCGATAGGGGAAGATACCGTTTTGATTACGCCACTCGAAGTACTGGCAGCAGAATTTACCCTCTATGAAGAGGTGAAGACGGAAGAATGGCAATCAATCTCTGATTTTCCGGGGAATCCAATCATTAAAGAGTGGATCGTAGATATCGTCGAGGTAGAAGCGCCGGTACATGTAGATGTACTATTGAGACGCATCGTAAACTTTCAGGGAACTAATTTACGTGCTGGAATTAAAACAACGTTATTGAATCATGTTGAAAAGTTAGTGCAAACCGGGAAACTCAAAAACAAAGGTGATTTTTATTCAGTTCCAGGGCAAGGTATAACCAAGCCACGCAATTTTAAAAATAATGTCTCTAAAAATATTAACCAAATATCTCCAGAAGAAATACGGCTGGCAATTGTATTTATTGTTAAAGGAGCAATTAAAATCACCATGGATGAACTAATTATTGAGACAGCAAGGAGACTGGGTTTCAGGGTTAACGATTCTGTTAAACAAGTTATCCAGAGAGCGATCACATTAGGGATAGAAGAGAGTGTTATGACAAACAACGAAAATAACATAATAAGCCTAAAATAATATGAAGCCAGATCTCGGGGTATATTTATATGAGAGGGGCTTTAGGAATGTCAGTCAATACTTTTACGGAGTTGCAATTTTTACTTTGGATAGGACAGATATTGACATTTTCACAACTACAGTGAATAGTGATAGGGATGGTGTAGAATTTTGTCTTTCGTTTGATTTTTCACTTTCGCAAACAATCAAACTTGTAGAGCAAATGCCTTCTGAAACAGATAGACGGAGTATTTTAGGTCAAATAGAAAGAAATATTCCCTTCCAGTTCAACTTAAGTCTACCGTTTAAACTTTCAAGTATCCAGTGTTTAATTGGTGAACAGTATCAGAACCAAAATGAAAAGTACAGGCCATTTATTGTGAAAGAGATTTCGTATTAGTCGTCTTCATCATTTGCTTGACTGCTTGCCACTTTTTGTACACAGCGATAGTTGCCAGTGGTCTGAGTAAAAGGAAAGGTTATGCCTTTTGCCTTAAGCTCTCAAAATACCGGTCCGTCTGAAATTAATTTATTAAATAAGTAACCTCACATTCCTTACAAAGCCTTTTTTCCTGCGAATATTCTGCTATATCGAACCAGCCATTAGTCTTTTGAAAGATGTCGAGACCTCTACCTAATACTATCTTCCAACCATTATTAAGCTCTATAGATCTGTCATGAAGCTTATCATCAAACTCATAATTAAACACAACACCAGCTTGTTCCAGAGAATCCTTGATATCGGAAAAGGCTTGTCTGGCATTGTTGATGTAATCTTCATTATTGTAAGTGATCAAATTGATTGAGATTTCTTCTCCATCAGGCTTTTGGTCAATAACAAGTTTTGCAAACTCCATCAAATTCCTTAACTGATATGGAAGTCTAATATATGGATCTCTAATGGTTATCTGCGTAGCTCCAGCGAGATATGCTCCAAACAGGCCTTTGTAGCTAATTCCAGTCTGATTATCTCTGATGATATTTTGTCCAGGCCTTGGTTTATTTTTATTTTCCGTTGTTGATGCGACGACTAGGTTTTCAGTAATTTCTTTACCATTTTGTTTGATGCCCCCTGGCTGAATGCCAAGTTTGAAATCCCCATATTCCAGAACTTCCAAGGTCTCTATGTCATGAGTCTTACCATCGCTGGTCTGGTAATGGAAATGAACAACCTCATCGTTGAAGGTTTCATCCATTTTTCGAAGCTGGTCTTTTACCCTCTTTCGGCATTCAATTGCAAAGTCCAATATTTCCCTGCCCTGTTCTTCTGTAAAATCGCCATGGGGATAAATTACCTTAATTAGTCCCGACAATGTCTTTTCTATTGCGGTCTTATCCCTTGTTGTGATAGTATCAGAAAGCTTGAAATACTTTTGGTAGGACTTCATATAGTCTTCTTTCCGAAGATCCTTCAGTACCTCAGCCAAATAGTCTACGATAAAGCCATAGTCACTCGTAAACATCTCATTCCTGAGCTTCTTAATCTCCCAACCAGGAAGGTAACAATGCATTCGGTCTAGAAAGGCTGTGTCATAATAATCTTTTGGCAATGCATCAAACAAGTCAGTCTGGCGTAACATGTAAGCAACTGAATGATCCGTATTACCCACGTATACCATAGAGGCTTCCGCCTGATAGACGTTGGTACCCCGGCTAAAGGACTTATTGGCCATGTAATTCTTAAGAATGTCCACTAAGCCTCTATCCGCCTTTTTAGTTTTGCCCGCAAATTCGTCATAAGCCACTACATCCCAATAGCCCACCAAACCAATATCTCCTGTACTATTGTTTACAAAAAGCTTTGCCTTAGATACTTCCCCTCCTGAAATTAAAATGCCATGTGGAGACAATTCGCTATAAACGTGGCTCTTTCCTGTTCCTTTTGGCCCCAGCTCAATCAGGTTATAATTGTTTTCAGCAAAGGGCACTAACCTGGTTAACTGAAGGAGTTTGGATCGAAAACTAAATTCAGCAGAATTCAAACCCATTGTTTGAATCAGTAAGTCAATCCATTCCAACTTTGAAAATTGCTTCCTCGTCTCTTTGTATTCTGATATATCAATGTTAGATACCTGAATAGGCTTAAGACTTTCTACTATCCAGGGAGTTGAATCTCTTTCTTCACTAACCTGATACCCTATAGTTGCAATGCACCATACTCCTTCCGTCAATAATTTAGGAGTTTGCTTAATGAACGTGTCATTCAAAGGCACCCGCATTAATCCCAGGTTAGAAAAGCTGGCTTCATAGCAGTCCTTTTTATCATTTAGCTTAACAGAAACTTTGTCGATAATACGATGCGATCCCTTTTCCCGAATTGTTGATTTTATAGCCTGTGCTTCTTCCCGATGCACAAAATGCTTTGATATGATAGACTTAACAGTAGCAACTCCTTCCTCAATCGTTTGCTCATCATCAGTTGCGCAATACTGCCCCAGTAGGTATTCCAAGACATAGGTGGGTATACTGGCATTTCCTTTAATGCGGCTGGTAAGGTCCTTTCGAACTACTTTACCGGCAAAGTGCTGATTTATTTTTTGATCCAGTTCTTTCATACTAAAAATCATCAAAATCGCTGGTGAAAGAAATATTTACTGTGTAAGGATACTTCTTGTATTCTACCCAGGTACTAGTGCTATCAATTTGTTCCTCAAGAATAAGGTAGACAGTTTTGTTCTTATACTGCGAACTTGCCTTACTTGAGATCTGAAAGCTATGATACTTTTCCCTGTCTGCAGCGTGGGTTGAGGATGAATCAAAAGTGTAGTTAAACACATCACTAATCACCTCCCCATCCTCAGCCTTGAAGTACCCTTTAATTGTCTTGCCAAGAAGTTGCTCCGCAGTAGGCTTAGTTTGATAAAACTGAACACCTTGAAGATTCGTACTGATCCGGTTATTGGTTTTATTCAAAATATCAATGTCTACTTTACTGATGGTATCTTCCCTTTTGGCAGTAACGTGAATAACAGGAATCACTAGTTCCTGTAGTGAAGATCCTCCATGAATATACCTTGAACCGGCACCCTGAACTCTCAACCGGTTGATGCTTTTGGGAATCAGTACTTCTATGTCACTTTCAATACCTAACTGCATGGCAGAATAAGACTTTACATTGGATTTGTAATGAAGCCCTTTCCCCAAAACAAACCGTCTGTTGAACTTATAAATGTCTCCATCAACTTCTGCATCGGCGAAGTCACTGTCCAATAGTGGCTCATTTTGGTAAAGGAAACCGTGGTCGGCCGTAATTACAACATTATAGCCATTCATGTTTTTAATCTTCTTTATAAGATCTATCAAAAAAGAAATCTCTTCCCTTGCAGCATCAATTACCTTTTCTTCGGAGGTTTTTTCATCGCCAACCTTGTCAATCCGATTGTGGTAGATATAAATTAAGTCATTTTGAGTAACCAGATCCCTGGCATCCTGACCTTTGCTGGCCAGTTTCATCAATTCCTCGGCACTAATAGTCGTTGCCCTCACTCCGCTTCCAGCTTGCAATATCTTTCTTCTAGCATCAATTCCTTTTGTACTTTGTCCGTCCACCAAAATATCATCCGAATTGCCCCCGAACTGAATCTTGCCATGGGGTAAGAGCGAAGCCATACCCAATTGTGTATAAGATGGAAGGCCTGCAAACTGATACTTCAAGGTGCTTACAAAACGGTTTTCTTTCTGAATGGCTTCATGAAGTTCCACGCCACATTCATACCGGAATGCATCAGAAATGATAACAAACAGCTTCTTCTCTCCGATAAACGGCCTTATATCCCTTTTAAAGAAAAGTCTTTGGGAAAGCGTTGCTGAATAAGGATACTCGGTTTGTTTATCAATTACTTCCTGCCAGCAATCTCCCAACTTCAATACCCAGGAATTATTATAAGCCTTGTTTATGTAGATATATAAACTGTTTAATACATTGTTCTGACCAGTTAATCTGTAATACTCAATAAATTTCCTGTACCGCAGATCAGCCTCATATAAGCTGGTGGTATACATTTCGAGTCCAGCATCAAAGTCTAAAATCTTTAACTTCTCATGCTTTCGGATGAACAAAAGTAAAAAAAACGCTTCCTCAATTGCCTTGTAGAAGTGATGGTAGAGATCAAACCAGTACCTGGATTGCCTTCTTTTAATTATTGTATCCAGCCGCTTGTGATCTATAGTATCGCTAATGATCATTGAAACAAGCTCGCTGATAATTTTACGGTCTACTAACTCAAAGAGATCATCATTTAATACATCCTCTATCGCTGCATTATCAAGTTTTTCTTCTATTCCCAAGTCCTTCTGAATCTTTTTAGATAAAGTACCGAAAGTCTCTTCGAAGGACTTCGCATCTTTCCAGTTAGAAAGCAGCACACCTGTTTCCTTATTCAGGTTTGATTGAGTGGAAGTAAGGGTAAAGTTTTTAGAAAAGGCGCCAATTAAAAAGTCATAAATACCTGAATTGTCATTAGAATATCCATAGCGCTGGGAAACACCCCTCCAGAATGCCTCCTTAAGCCCAAATCGCTCCAGTTCTTTTTGAATTGCTGCATGCTTGTCCTGAACGAACGCCGAGGCATATTGCCTCAAGAATGATTCGACGGTGCTGTATTCTGAGCCAAACACCACCTGCATCAGTTTTATCGTAAGCAGCGTTTCGGTGTCTTCGGCATCAAGTAACTGTGCAAATCGGTTCAACCGCTGTTTATTGTTGAAAAACTCCAGGTGTTCCGTAATCCATTCCTTTAAAGAATATCCCAGGCCCAACTCCTGCAGGTATAGTGCCTGCTGGTCGGTATGGTATACATGATAAGCCAGTTCCAGATCCAGCAGCCAGTTGTCAATATCTTCAGGCTTTGGATGCGGCAGGTAAATCAGGTATTTTTGGTTGGGCTGTTGCCGCAGCACCTTATACTTTACCGCCAACTCGTTGTTTTGAACAGTTAGCTTTTCGCCATTTGTGATTTTTAATGCCTCGAATTCTTCCGTAAATTTTTGCTCGGCATCGTACCACAACAGCACACGATGCTGTTGCATCAGTTTATCTATCGATTCCTGTATTTTACTCATCTGATAACTTGGGGATCTATCCAGTCAAATTCTTTTACTTTCTTTTTGGTTATGGAATCGTTCAGCCCCGCTACTTCTTTAACCGCTTTTCCAAAGCAGTTGTAGTTTACCAGCACGCCATTGTCTAAATTAATAGCAATGCGCTCCGTGGCTAACGGGTATAAGATATTACGCTCATAGTCGTGGCAGTCGAGAAGCATAACGCTGATTTTATCCATCTCTTTTAACGCTTTGGTTTTTTCGGCCGGAGAACCTGTGGCTTCTGAATGTTTAAGAGTTTCCATGCGTACTTTTAGCTTTTCTATAAATGTCCGTAAGTAGTAATTGAGCATTAAATTAAGGGTGTCGGGCGTGTGGCGATGCATATAAATCAGCACATTAAAATGTCTCTTGGGTGAGGAAAACATCCAATAAATAGGGCGTTTTTTATAGCGCTGTATGTGGTCAAGATAAAACTCTCTGGTAAAATACTTGCGCACTGAGCAGCCCAGTTGGTCTTCCAGAAACGCCAGGTTTTTTTGAAAATCCTTTTCGCCAAATATGGCTTTCAAGAACTGGTGAAAGCGGATTGAAACATCGTCTTCAAACCAATCATCTTCCAGTATGGGGATGATGTTGTCTTTATCAGGGGCAAAGGTTAAGTCGATTTCTGGTTTACCTATATTATTGAAATAGTCCTGTACTGTTTCACCGTGGTTGGCAAGGATTAAACCATCCTTGTCCAGGCTGTAGCGTCCAAGCATACAACCTACTGCATAGCTAACAAACTGAGACATTACTTCTTTTCCATTGAAAATTATTTCGCCATTTGCAATTTTGGTTTCATCGTTTAATATTGTTATATCTTCAAAAAGAACTTTTGATGTCAGCTCATCTTGTAGCCCATAGATTTCATTAAATTTTGTATTAAGTTTTTCTTCATTTTCATGTAACTTAAAGAATTTATTTTCCCAATATTGCTTATATAAATCATAAGCCTCTTCCAGATATTCAGCTTTATGTTTTAAGAGTTCGTTTAACCGAAAATCCCAAGAAGTCTCCCTTGAATTCCAATCGAGCCTTGAAATGGATACGTTTTCTTTCGATAGTTCGTTTATTTCTAGATTTAATTTTTGTGTTTCGAGAATTGGTATGTTGCCTAATCCTCCGATATTATAATCCATCGTTGGACAAAAGACATCCAAGAATGATTGAGCAGACTTACTTAATAAAAAGCTTAGAATAAAAAAAAGGTTAGCGTCAGTCGGAAATAAAGAAGATCCTTTCGTATCAAATAAAAAGCCCTCATCTGAATATCTACATCCAAACTTGCCACTTGAAAGGGCGGTCCAAGTAATGCCACTTTTGAAATAGAACTTTTCATTTGAAATCTTCCAACCCAAATTGTTCCAATCTAATTGTGGATAATGCCTTAATGTATTTGATTTCAATTCATTACCGTCATCTTCCCAGTTCACTAAATAAAAATTATTTCCATACCACTTGCGAAAGTCTCCTCCTTTGTTGTATGGAAACCACTTCCCTTTTGACTCAAGAGCTTGGCTTGAAGACTTCATCAGCTTTGGAGACTTACTGTTTTCTACTTCATGCCACAATCTTAAAAATCTTAAATTGTCTCCAGTTCTCATTCCAATTCTTGGTCGAGCAATTTCTTTCAGTGATTTATTAGAGAATATTTGAATTGCCTTTTCGCTCAACCAATACCCCATAGCCTTGCCTGGAATATTCTGAAAGTTTGTTTGGTTGGAAATATAGAACCATTGACAATTTGGATTTTGAATTGCTTCAAGAGTTTTTGGTTCTTGGTTTTCTACACCTGTAAATTCAGAAAGACGTATATATGATCCCCTTAAGTGATCTAAACATTGATTCCGCAAAACAAATGTACAAATAGGCACGACAGCTGGACCAAAAGCGTTATACTCCAACTGAATTAATGAGCTAATACTCGTATTGTTTAAAATATAATTTCTAAGTTTCTCATATGACTGATTAAACATCCAAACATACGGGCAGATAAAGCCAATTAGCCCATCCTTTTTGGTTAAGTTCGAAACCTGAGTAAGAAAACAGGCAAACAAATCAGACTTAGTGTCCTTATACTCTTTTTCAACGAACTTCTTCAAAGTTGCGTCCATGTAAGCAGAGTTAAGGTAAGGTGGGTTTGTTACAATAATATCGTACTTGTTTGACAACAACTCAGCTTGTCTTTTAAGATGTTTATTGCTTTCTGCAAACAATGAAGACTCATCAATTTTTATCTTATCTAAATCTGACTTTGTAACTTGAGTTAAGGAACCCAATATTTTAGCGTCCTCGAACTTTATGTATTCATTAGAATTTTGAAAGGCTAAAACATTAGGAATAATCTGCTCCTTAAAAATTCTTTTGTTATATTGTCTTCCTTTCATCATCAAGGCAAATCCTGCCAACTGAGCTGCCCTATCGTCTATATCTATTCCAAATAAATTCTTTCTAATAATCAATTCGGGAATTTCGATGGGGTTATACCCTTCTTCCTCATAGATCTTATAAAAAATATCAAACGCATAACATAGAATGTGTGCGGATCCTACACATGGATCAAAAAATTTGATGTCTTCAGGAGAAATTCTTGCTCTAGAAGGAATAAGCTTTTGATCTTGAGGTTTAATGTAAAATTCCATAGTACTTGTAACATTCGAATCGGAGTTGACCTCCATTTGAAATTGCCCTAAAGTATTCTCTACCATATACTTTACAATCCATTTAGGTGTGAATAACTGTGTAACAGGCGCAAGTTCGTCAGGCTTATATTGTTTTTTTGCATTGATTAACTCCTCTTTTTTCTCTGAAATATAGAATTGATACAACCATCCAATCACTTCTACTTGGTAACAATCCTCTTTAATTATACCTAATTCAAGGTGGTGTAAGGTCGAAAATTGAGAAGTTAAATCATCAGGCAATAAGAGTTCTGTATAATCATCTATTCGTTCAAATAGGAAAGGGAATATTTTATTTAAATAATTACACGCGCCTATTAGCAGTAAGCGGTACGCATTATTTTCAGCATTCTTGCTTTCAATTCTGCCATCTATAAGACCAAATACCTGTTCCTCATGAATATTCAAACCTTGGGGAATATGACCAGCAAGCGCTTCCTGCAAAATTTGGGGGCTCACCTGCCCTGGCAAGGCAGAAACAATTTTAATATCCAGCGGCTGGTAGTCGTTCACATCCATATAACGCAGAGCTACAAAACGGTTAAACCAGGTATATGCCACCTTATCCACCAATTGCTGTTTTCCTTGAGTCCTGATTTCGTCTTTGATAGTAGCCACCAATGCAGCCTTTTCACGTAGTTCGGCCGAATCGGCAGTTATTACGTAATCAACCTTGGCGCTTACCTGTTCCAGTAGCTTTTTTCGGGTTTCCTGGGCAAATTTTTTCAGTCGGTTCGTGTTCATTAGTTCAAGGTAATTTTCCTGTTTTTTTTAATTTGTTCCAGGTAAGCATTTTTAATGGCTTCAACGTATTCTTCCACGTCGCTTTCGGTTTTTAATTCGTGTTTATCAAAGTTTACCCGCAGGTTCGAGCTTTTTACATATTGTGGTTGCGGTTCAGAAGCACCCATTTCATTTGGGGTAGTCCACGCTGCCATTTTATTCAACTGTTCGATATATAAATCTCCTGCTTTGGTTTTTGCCAGCCTGATGTTGGCAATAAAGGTTTGCTCCTTTACATTTTTCCTCAATGCATGAAAGGGCTGCAGCACTTCATCTTGCTGCGATGTTGTTAGTTTTTTGTACTCGTCGTTGCTACAAATCGCTTCTGATTTTTGAGTAATTTCGGTTAGGGTAGTAGTTTTCTCTTCGTCTATTTTTTGCAGCAATTTGGATTTAAGGGCATCAATGGCCTCCTTGGTTTTACGCATCATATCGCCTTTGTAAGGAGCATTGGATTCAAGAGTTTCTGCCAGAATGCTTTTTCCCTGACTGTCAATATAATCGAAGTTGGATTGGTTCCCTGTCATAAAAGTTTGTGCTGTATCGTAGATTTTTTTCTGATCACCGTTCATGAACCGCTTAATGGGATCTAAAACATCTTCTTTTGCGTTTAAAACCTTGTCTTCGTACTTATTTACCGAGTTAATCAGGGTTGAATAGTCCATGGCAGCTAAATTGCCCAGCATTTCTTCCAAAGGCTCTAAAAATGCCAGAAACTTATACTGCGATTGACTTATGATCAATCCTTTTACATAGGCCAACTCGTCTTGAGCTTTCTGCTTAAACTGTGCAGCAATTTCTTTCGGGTCAGTAAATGGGTTAGATTCATTAAACAGGGACTGATAAAAGTCTTTCAGCTTTTTAACCTGCGCCTGGTCAAAATCAATTTGAGGGTATACCAATGTGTTGGTTAAATTCCTGTTATTCATCAGCGCATCAAGAAACTGATTGTCTTCGAGTATAGTGGAGTCTTGTCTGGCTTCTATTTTGCCTCTTTTAAATAGCCGTGCAGTTACACACCAAACAGCCATGGGAGACCATCCGTAGGGTTTTTTAGAAAAGAACTCCTTAAGATCATTCAAACTGGTTCTATCATCTTGTCTTTTTCTCCTTTGGATTAATTGCAATACTTCACTTTCTGCTGGAGAGATGGTATTGTCATCGTTACCAAACAAGTCATCCTGTTTGCTACGCATGATAATCTTTAATTGTGCCTCATCAAAATTGATATTGCTCAGCAATTTCAACTTGTTATAGGCCAATTTAACCAAGTCCTGAAAGGCATTTGTAACCTTTGTTTTGCCATCTTGGGTCGTTCCTACATTATGAACCGTTCCATTAAGATAAACGGTTGAATTGCCCAGCAAGGACTTGAGAGAAGTTACAAGTTGTCTTCTCCTTTCCTGGTTTTGCTGCGCTTTTTCGAATAATATGCGCTTCACACTGTCTTTATTGGTAGTTGACTGGTTTTGCTTGATGTATTTATCGGTCTTGATCATCAACCTGGTGTCTTTGATCAGTAAGTCATCTGCTGGGAGCTTGAAAATGGCTAGTGTTTGATTACCTAAAGATTGGCCAGTGTAGTATGCCACAGTATCATAGTTGTCACTGTTGGGTGTAACCATTTCCAGCGTCAGCTCTTTTTCTCTGCTAAATGATATGCCATCAACTTTTCTGGAAAACTCAAAGTCCTGTTTATTTTCAAGGTATCTTATTCTGTTATCACGAATAATTTCATCGAAAATGACCTCGTTGAAGAAAATGGTCAGTTGGCCTGGATCAATCTCCGTTGCCTTAATTTCATCTTCGATGTCCTTTTCATCGTCTGTCAAATACTCATATATTTCACCATTGCGACGAACATAGGTTTGTTGCTCCAGAATGTTCAGTGCCTCCTCTATTGCTTTTTCATGCTCTTTCAGGTCTGCATCCATTGAGTCAATCAGTAGAACAGCAATGTTTCGTTTGCTTGTCTTGAAGCTATCGTAGTATTTAACCAGGAACAATGCTTTAAGGATATGAATTGCCAAATGATTGGAAAGCTGCCTTTCAGCAAGCGTTACAGCATTTTGAATCTCGCCCTTAATAGTGGCTCTGATACCTTCAAACAACTTATTATAGCTAATCAGGCTGTGTGCTTCCTTATGTTCAACATCCTTTAGTACCTCCTGGAATGTGCCTAACATATTCCGTTCACCAACGGAAGAATGCTTTCCCTGAAAAGCATTATGCCTGGAAAGTGCTTTGATACATTGCTGGAATAAATCAAACTGGTAGGGAATAAAAGGATATTTGGCGATGAAGTCGTTTTCGCCCTTATAAAACTTAAATTGAACGCCAGCCTCTGAAAAAGATAAAATAGTCGCCAGGTTATCCTTTTCAGAAGTCCATATTTTCTTTAGCACACCTTCGGCTTCATCATTCTTCTCCAGTAATCTCTTTTCAATTACTTCATCTACGTTGGCGGATGTGAGCGGTATTCTGATTCGGAAACGTCCTATAATCTTGGAAAAGTCATTTGACTGTAAAGCCTTGTCATCACCAATTACGCGCTCCAGGTCTTCTTGTGATGTAACAATAATCCAGGACTGTCCCTTACAACGAGTTGCAAGAGATTCAGCAATGGTTTGCAGATTCAACATTAGTTTGGGATTATCTGCTATGTATTGGCCGATTTCATCTACAAAGAAATTCAACCGGAATCCGTTGCTCTTTGTTTTGATATAATCATTAATCTTTTCTGCAAAATCTTCAATGGAGAACTTTTGCCTTTCGTCGTACTTGTCTAAAATATCGTCATACTTAGATGTATCAGTATTGAATATTTTTCCGCATGCTATAGAGATGGCATCAGATACCAAAGGATCTATATAATCTACTCTGGCTCTTACCCATGGCTTACCATTTTCTTTTTCAAACTCTTCCTGGAAGGCTTCATATTTTCCTTCCTTATGCAGCCATAATTCGAATTCTGCCACATGTGGTCTAAAGCCATAGAAACCAAGGTGATCATAAAACACTTTATAGAACACCTCCAGGATTGCGTTTGCATCCGCTTTGGAAGTGATTTGCGCCTGTTGGTCAATGTTAAACAAAATACTTTCTGAATCAATTCGGGAACCAGCTAGAATATCTCCTTTTAGCTTTGCGTCATCCATTACCTTATTTGCAAACAGCTCTCCCAGATGCTTGCCGTTATGCGTAATATTGTCCAGGACGTAGCTTAGGATTTTTAATAAGTGCGACTTGCCAGATCCAAAGAAACCAGAGATCCATACGCCATTGATTCCATCGTAATTATTATAAGATTCAAAAAAGTCAGTAAGCTTTCTCGAAATCTCTTTTGTAACCACGTATTCCTCGACTTCCTGAAGAAGGTTGTCGCGATCATCGGCTTTAATGACCGTTTCAATGCTACGGTTAATATCTTTTTTAAATAGGCTTTGCAGTTGCATAGTTTCAGATTGTTGCAATAGGATTGGTTACATTTTATAGCTATCTATATTAAAAGCTCTATAATAGTTGTCGTCTCTCAGAAGACCAAATAATTCCAGTGACTGTCCAGTATATATTCCCGGGAAAAACATCAATGTTGGTATTTCTTTAACAGCACTTTGAAGATTGTTTAAAACATTATGCGATCTTATGAACGGAAACACGCTTCCCACACCGTTTAGAATCAATACTTTCGGTTTTATCTCTGAAACTTGATGTTTTATTTTGGGAATTAAGCGCTCATGTATATTGATTGTTGATTGGAGTGCATTTTTAAACCGTTCCTTACTCTTTTTCCTTTCAATTTCGAAGATTTTGTCAAGACCAATAGTTTCATCAACTATTTGCATGGACAGTGCAAATAAATTTATTAAAAGAGTATTAAGGCCCTCATTCTCTAATCGGCGTTGAAGATTTTCGATTTCTCTTTCAACTTCCACTTCTTGCTTCGGATCGTAAGCAGAGATCCAAAAGGGTATCTCTCCACCTAAGGCTTCCTTATTCAGAAACTTTTCGGTAGAGATCACGTTGTGGATATGACCAAATTTCTGATGTAGGTTCTCAATTAGCATGAATTAGTTCTGCTATTTCCCGGTCGGGCTTTAAAAATATTTTTAGTAGTTCTGGATTATCATTCACAATTACATTCTGCAAATCGTTTGATAGTAAAACAGGTTGGATGAGCCTGGATTTTGCATTATCAATCAATCCTACTTCAGCAAGTATTCGGAAAAGAACCGTCTTGATTTTTATTTTAGATGATTCTGTTAAATCCTCAAGTTCTGGATGATCAAACGATTTTCGATTGATAAACGAATTGTAGTCCGACTCCCTGATCTCCAAATCATAAACTAACGCCTTATCTCTTATTACTTCAACTACAAAATCCAGAATAAATCTATAAGTTTTACAGATAGCCAGTAGTGTCATGTGCTTTTGGTCCACCAAACTACCATTTGCCAACAGATTCAACTCCTCCCAAGTAAGTGTTTTTAAACGAAGTTTTAGCTCTCTGAACTGTCGAATATTAGTGCTTTTCTTTCCCATTTGAACGTTGTCATTAGTTAACTGGTCCAGACTATAACCATTGTCCACTGCTAAAGTGGCTAAACGAGCAAAGCTTAACAGCACACTTGATGTAGATGTAAAAGATAGTCGATATGGTTCTCTACTGGGAGTCAAGGTTTTTCTGCCAGCTTTAGGAGATCCATGATATTAACAATAAGACCTACTGCAATTTCGTATGAATTATCCATTTGAGGCTGAACCTTCTTGCTTAAGTAGTAGTTTACCCTAATGCCATCAGCAATTTGCCTTTGAACGATCCAAATTTTGCTTAACATAGTTGTGTGTGATCGTTACTTTCAAGCAGTTTGCTTTTCTGATGTGATAAATTTACGTCGGAAAGATATTGAAGTCAATCAAGATATAGAATTTCAATTGCGAAGTACATTACAAGCACTGTACTCAAGCCGCTTCCAAGGATGGAGGAGTCTCTTCGAACTTGAGCTAAGACTTCGGGCGATGCGACGATGGGCAGGGTAATTCTGATGCAACAGGGCTGCGTTGCCTGCCATAGCTTATCAAAACCGGAGGTAGAGAATGGACCGTTCATCGGACAGATCGGCTCAATTATGTGTTTAACTCCAATTGCAAACAAATTAAACACCTAGGCATTTGCTCAAGAGGCAACTTATACTTTTCCAAATCTTGGTGGTGACTGGATGTTATGCATTATTCACCTACCAGATTCCAACATCTCACCTTCTATTTCACTTGATTTTAAAACTTCTAACGTCAACATCTTTAATGAGAATTCTTTCTACTGGCTAACCCTCATGCATTCCATTTTTCCTACAAGTCGGCCTTGACGGTAACGTACTTCTGCAAGTAAGTTTCCTATCACATCTTGATCC
>CAXTDO010000055.1:0-14708 GCA_964242315.1 uncultured Flavihumibacter sp. | reverse complement strand
TAAAGCAGCAACACCGGATGTTCCGCTGCCCCTTGTGTTATCGAGAACCATTTCCTCGCCGTTTCTATAGCCCCGTATAAGGTAAGCCATCAGCTCAACAGGTTTCTCTGTAGGATGCTTCGATGTGAAATTAGATGGAACGTCAATGATTGACTTTGGATAGTTGGTCGTCGTCTGAATGTAGTCGGATTGTACTTTGTTGCAGGGGCGGTGGGCGCTGCTCCCTCTGCCACGGCCAATCCTTTGACAGGGGCGTGTGCCTTGAGGATTGAAGGTCATTCTCACGCGGGCGTTTTTACTCACGCCGCCATTGGAAAAAACCAGGACATCTTCATGTTCGGATAGAAAACGGTAAGGAGCCTGGGCAAAATTTGAAACGCGGCTTTTTTTCCAGACTAAAGCGTATTTGAACAGGTCAGGGGCGCTCATTACAAGGGCGCTTGTAAAAGGCTGCGCTGCTGTAAGGACAATGGCCCTTCCAGGACGGATCAATCGTCTATAGTTGGCCCATAGCGGTTCAAATGGGATAACGACATCCCAAGGGCAAACTGTTGTCCCGTAGGGCAGGTCACAAAGCACCATATCCACGGGATCAAGGCTTCGCATAATTGATAAGCAATCACCTTGAAACAGTGTTGCATCCCCTATCGATATGACCTTGAATTCTTGCAGCTTTTTACATTTTCATACAATTTATCTCAATAAATAGTATGAAAAACACTGTGTATCAACGTGTTGTCATATGTATTAATGTGGTGTCAAAAAGTTATCCACATGCTCAAATTCATAAAACAGACGAGTGGTTACGGGTAATAAAAAACTGTGCAGATCTGGCATTGAAGCCGACCTGCACAGTTCAGGCTAAACGAAGATTATGTTTGATATAAATCGTTGAGATTAAAGGATGGGCTCAAAGAGAGCTTTTACTAGACCTTTAGATGTTGAATCAAAAGGGGCATATAAAGTATTGACCGCATGTATGTGGTATAGCGAGCCATCAAGTTGCCTTCGTCGAATTATTTGACGTATTCTAAATTGGCGGTTTATTCATCCATATTTAAAACGTATTGTGAGCGATCAAAGCCGTGGGATTAGAATTATTTCCCTGCGATATCTGTCTCCCAACTGACCTTGGAAATATAAGACAAAATCCAGGCGTTTTAATTTTTCGATGTGTTCCATTTTTATTTCAAAAACAAAGCAATTGTCTTTTGGCGATAATGAAAAACCGTTGGTGAAATGTTCTAACCAATAATCATGATCACGGACTAAATTTATTTTTCTCAATTCTTTTACAAGGTCTTCAAAAGTGCAAGAATTCAGAGTCGCTTTTTGCACCGGCACATTCTAACATGTATTCGGCTCGAGTTATGATAGCTGAACCAAGACCTGTATTAAGAATTTCAACACGCCATGTTTCATAAGAACCATCTGAATTTTGATTGTTACGCCTCTCGGCTCTTGTAGATTTATAATTGATGCGTGGAAGCACTCCTAACGCGAACTGATGGCGAACAAGCAAAGCACCAAGCAGTGTTACAAACAAAGATGCAGCAGAAGCTGTGTCTAGAATTTTTATTGAGAAAAATCGTGATTTTCCAATAGGAAACACTTCTGCATTTGTTTGAAGAATACTGTAAAGCGTAAGAAGAAATAACGTAATTGCCAGGATAAGCAAGCAAGTCAGCATCAAATCAAAAGACCACAGATTTTCCTGCGGCCTTGGTCTACCTTGACTGTTTCGGTTCGTCTTGCGTATAATTGCCTCCCATTACCTCTAATGGCTGCACCCAAACATGCATTCCATATCACCAATATTGGTAATAATATGCGATTGGTTGGCATGGGTCAATACCGGCACATCGCATTTTAGCGTAAATTCAATATTGCCTGCGCGATAATGTGCACTGCCTTCTAATAAGGTGGTCGTGCTGTCTTCGCTGTGAAAATGTTCAAAACTCTCCTTTGGTGCCAAGATGATCTTTGCCATGATGTATGATTTTAAGTGTTAAAGAATTCAAACTGTATCAACGCTTAATTTTTCCATCCTTTTGATGATGCAGTAAACTGTGTGAGTGTGCCATCTGGCTGCACCACCTGAAAAGGTTTTTATGTTTTGCCTGTTAAGCTCATAGGTAAGGCTTCGTATTGTCCTATGACCATTTTGTTTCAAATGTTCAAACACAGGAAGCATTTCCAATGCGAATGCATCTGCCCTTTTCTTGTTAAACATTGATAGAACCTCGCGTCCATATCTTCCAAGTATAATACCTTTGCGCTTTGCAGCCTGAAGGGATTCTTTTGTACGTAGGCTAATCTGATCCCGTTCGTGCTCGGCAAAGGCTGCCATGATATGAACGAGCAGCTTGTTTGCATGCGGGTTATCGACAGCAACAAACTCTACCCCCGACTGCATAACCTGAGAGATAAAGGCAACTTTCCGACTCAGGCGGTCCAGTTTTGCAATCAGTAAAATCGCTTTTTCTTTCTCACACACAAGCAAAGCATCCTGCAGCAAAGGACGTTTGTCATTTTTGCCCGATTCCACCTCGACAAACTCTTGTATTATTTGCATGTCGTTTATACCGGCAAATTCATGTACCGATTTCTGCTGCGCTTCAAGGCCAAGCCCGCTTTCCCCCTGGCGTTCCGTCGAGACGCGGTAATACGGTATCACTTTTTTCATGGATATAAGACTCTTCTGCAGCTAAGTTCCGTGATGGTGTAAATAGGTAAAAGAACGTATACCTTTGAACGGATTTGGTACTTTTCTAATAATGATTAGAGAGCAGCAAAATTTAGAAGTCAAGCCAGCAGGTCATTACAGCTAAAAAGTGAGCGGGGAGGTCACTTCAAAGACAGGATTTTGTTTATAGGTATACGTTCGTTTGTATATGAACAAAAGATTTTAATAAAGGTCATGAAATCAAAACTGACAAATGAATTAAATGCTTTATGTCAAATAATCCGTTTCAATATCAAAGCGATAATGTTCAATCTGCTAGCATTATCTATAAAACTGTTCCCAAGGGCTTTCATATTATTAGTTTTTTCTGAATTCGGCGGAATTGACTTATTGACAATTTGCATTTTAAGTGTCATGTATTAAAATTTCTGATGGGAGTAGGTTAATGCTAACAGATGTTCATAAATATTTTCTTTCAAACCAGCCTGGATACATAGCTAAAGATGGAACAATCTTTCTAGGATTTTGCGGCAACAAGCCGGAAGAGTTTGTTTACGCAATGCCGAAGGATGTAGGGAGTTCTACTCAAACCATTCAAGATGCACTTCAATGGGTGCAAAATGCCAATAACTCATTCGCATATAGCCATGATGACTGGGATTTACCTAATGGCGCAACACAATGTAAAAATGAGTTGTACTTAATGTACAAAGCAGCACATTCAATGAATGATATTTTAAATTTCAACACCTGTACTGAAAGTGAATATGGAGGAAAATCAATTCAAAGTTATACTATAGGTGGCCACAAGAACTACGAGGATATTTTTATCTGGCTTGGAGAAAATTATTCGTTCAACGAAAAAAACAAAGTAAATTTTAGAGCGGTTAGAAGAACAACTAAATTAGTCATTTAATCTGGCAAGAAGTTGGCGTTTGATGTATCATATAAATATGCTAAAAAACACCTGATATTCTCTTCTTCATCAGCAGTAATAGCGGATGTATCGAGATCTAGGTTTAAACCCTGAATCCTTTTTGTTCCTTCAAATAGCAAAGCTCGGCAAAATGTAATTGTAAAAATTCGCACTAGTTTTTTAAAATCGTGACTAAGTGCATGAATATCTTCACCGGAGTTGTAAGGTGCCATGCCAATGAATAGTGGATTTAAATAGTTTGAAAAACCTTGACGATATATATACATCGCAGCAGACATTTTAAAAAGAGGACGTATTTCTTTTTCTACGCTCCCAGAAATCAGCACATCATACTTATCAAACTTTTCTCCTATTTGAATTTTTTTCATAAATAAAATCATATGATGGTTATGCCTAACCGAAGGTAGAGAAAAAGTGTAGAAAATCTTTTCAGAACTTTCTGCTTCGTCACCTATTAAATTGAGATATTGTATATTGTGAGTTTCATTTACATTTCGAATATTTTTCTCGCCCGTATGTAATTGTTTTATTGCTTCATAAGCATTTAATGCAATAATTTTTTTCCCAATCAATTTGTTTTTGGCATTTGGCTCATTTCGCAAAAAGTTGAGCATACTTCCCGTTTCTGATATCATTAAAATAATATCCCAATCTGTGTTTAAAAACATTGACTTAAAATAATAATCAACCGAAAGAATTGTATGCAATATCCTCGTTTTGGAAAAGCTTTCTGAGATATAATTTTTGGGATCGTGATACTTAGGGCGAATTGAGTAATAATGTTGCCTGCTTGACTTTAAAAACAACCGGGCAATTTCTTGAAGTAAATTCACTTTGTCACCTGGATAGAGACTTGCATCATAATATTTTCCATTGTAAATATGCTTATCGAAGTTCTTCTTAAAATTATCTAAAAATCTTTCAGAAAGATATTTCACCTCAAATAGTCGATATAATACCATAATAGATATTGGATTATAAGTAGGTTCAGTGTGATGAAGAATAACGTAGAAGTACTTCAACATAGCGTTTAGGCAGTGACGCCCATTTTCAATTTTAGGTTTTGCGTTTTCATCATAAACAAGACTTTTGTTTTCCCATCTGCGCATTCTTTCATTTACCGATTTTCTTAATTGTGGTTTGTTATCTGTTATATCTAAAAGAACCTCATCACTTTTTAAACTTTCGAAAGAGTGCATATCAATTTCGAAAACGTTTTTGCAGTATGTTGCGTCGTGTTCCGAATAACGCTTCGGACTTTGGAATTCGTTTAACAAATCGTAAATTGAGACCGCTCCCCTATTCGTCTTATGAATTTGATAATAACGATCCCTATAGTTTTTATAATAGGATCCTGCCCGATCACCAAGTAATTGGGATATCTCAATTATTCCATTATTCCGATTAATTGCAATAGCAATTTCTATAATTGTTCTATCGAGGAAATATTCAATACTTTCCTCATAAGTTTGGGTAAGACGAGTTCTATTTATTTCTGCGGGAGTTTTTAAGTCATGTTGTGAAAATCGCAAATCGTAAAAAAGATAATTTATAATTTCATGTCTTGCTATACTTCGAGGACGAAAATGCGAATGAAATGAATAATACGCCTTTCTCCATACATAACTAAATATTTCTGCAAAGGGGGTAGTTAGCTCGTTTTTGGTATTAAAATGATTGAATGATTCAACAGCAAGTCTTTTGTAAATGTGATTGTCAAGTTCAGTCAAATCCCATGTCTTATTTTTTTCAATAATATGATAATGATAAGCCCGTCGATAAAATTTTTCAAAAACATTTTTAACAAAACCGTTTTTAGACCTTTCTTCGGTATTTTCGAAACAAAGATGATATATCTTTGACTGTTCCGGCAAGTGGGCGTTGACTATATCACAAAACTCTAAGCTCTCCATATTAAAGCCAGCTGATATAAGGTTGATTTGGGAAATGTTTTCGACTTTGGCTCCACGCACTTCTCCTCTTTTACCTGTAATTAGATCAATTATAATTCTTTTAATTTGTTCTGGAATGTCGAGATAATGCCTTTTAGTAAATCTTAGTGTACTTTTATGACTGACAGTACCGTGTGGCTTGATATAGATTGGAATCTTCAACCTCCCGTCTACCATTAAATCATTAATAGGTACACAATCGCCATCTGAAATAATATAATGATAATTATCTCGTCCTAACTCCTCTTTTATAGCTTGATCTAAGATCTCGTCGAAGTTAAAGTTGATAATTACATCTATGAAAGAATGTTTAAATAGGTGGGCTATTATTTCATAAAACATACTAGGGCTATACTGAAAACTAAACAATTCTGAAATTTCGCTCCTTAATTCATCTGGTGTTAAAATTAATTCCGAATAAAGTGCTAAGATGTTTTCAAATCAGGTTGTCGATTTTGCAACTCAAGCTCTTTTAAATAATTTTTATATCTCTCTTTAACCGCTGGAAAAGCATCTATCTTGCTTTTATATTTTTCTTCAAATCTTTCAATTACTTCTCGACCGATTGGAATACATTTATAGCTATCATAAGTGGCGCCAGCGCCGATTATTAATATATTGCGGTGCTGCAGAAGATCAGAGAGATGCATCTCTTTACCAGAAATATCTTGTCCAGCCCGATTTCTAGTCAACCCATCTTTTAAAAAAAGGGGCATCGTATCCATGTGCAGTGTGTCTTCTGTAAAAATTCCAGTAAGTGGTACTTTCTTTTTTTCATTTTCTCCAAATGAAACCGTGCAGTAATTTGTAGCAAGATCCATTGACAAAAATTCAATTTCTTTTTCTAAGTTCTCTAAATTTCCACTCAATGCTTTAATCATGTTTTTAAAAGATTAATTTCTTCATTTTAATTTTATCGATGAAATAGTAAATTTTATTTACAGTGCATATCTAAATCATGATATGCGAGTATTAAATCCAGCCCTAAAAAGATTGTAAAGAAAGTTAGTAATTTATATTAAAACACAAATCGAATCTTCAGTCATATTTCTTGAATAAATCAATTCTAGGGTGTCAAAGCGGTCACGTTTACCCGAGATCAAATATTGATTTAGCTACAACCGGATAAACCTTCGTCTGTACACTAGTTCGGCATATGAATCCAATTCTCCTTGTCGGAATTTATGGAATTGCAAATTTTTTAATCGTTCATGATCGGATGGAATCGATTCTGCAGAGATGTCGAGTAGGATAGGTGTGATCCTTTTCTGAAGTGCCCATGCCGCTCCCCATTCTGTAGTTACCCATGAGTTTCGCATGCTCCTCGGTGAATATAGTAAACAAACTTCTCTAGAGTTAATTAGTGCCTGCCGTATATTCTCTGAGAAATGATCGCCACCGTTTAATTCTTTGCTGGACAAGTAACAGGTAACACCATGTTCCCGTAGTATCTTCTCGATGTAAGTCGCCTCTTGGATGTCATCCGACGAAAAGCTAATAAATACGTCTTTTACATTTTCTTTCTTTGCAGTGTTATTTACCTTGAAATGCTTCGCCAACACATCTTTAATGCCATAAGCTTTTCCTCTTAGTTGAAAATCATATAGGTGTTCTTGTCCCTCTTCTACAAGTTTGCTATTTAGATCATTAATTGCCCATTCAAGTTCGTGCAAATAGGATTCTGTATCGTAATTAGCTTCAGTTCGTTCGTCTTCAAGGTAAAAAGTTAATTTACCATTCCCGTATGTTGGTCTGCATTCAAAAAGCCTATTATGGTATTTCCATATTTTATAATAAGTCGGCAGTTTAGAACTGACATATTCTAGAAGGCCACGGGATGAGTAGGGATTATTTTGACGCTGATAATAGACATTTAGCTTAACAAAATTTCTCATCTTGTTGCTAGGGATTATAACAATCCTTATCCCCAGAAAGTGCGAGTCGGATTCGACAAACGTAATTGTTGGCAACAGATTCCTGTAATCATAGTTGTAGACTGATGGCGCATTATATAGATCCATTTTGTGTTTTACAGATAAATAAAGGATATTGTCGATTTTTCCACTGCTGTTCGGCACGATCCGATGAAGATCAGATGTGAGATCATCTTGCAAGATTAGATTGCCCTTAATATAGCGGACGCTAAAAGGTCTAAAGATAAAGTCATACATTTCGTTTTGTATCCCCGAATCATCAGAAGTTGTATTGCTAACCGTGCCTTGTTTTCCTGCTTTTCGAGAATGCCTTTTATCATTCCTTTCTTTCTTATTCGATTCCGCATTGTAGTAAAAATAATGCAGCGCTGTATTTACCCTTGATACAACTGCTTCTGCAATCATCTTTTCATTTTTATCATTGAACAACAATTTGTCTTTTTCTTCTTTCACCTTTTCGTCCAAATTGTAAATAAGTGTTACGATTTCATTCAGCTTGTCGGTGATGATGGAATATTGATTTGAAATCTTCTTAAAACCGAACTTTTGCTTTTGTTGGGCATTAGTGTCTTTCCATTTATCGTTCTGATAAATTCTTTGTACTTCTGGACCTTCCATTTGCAAGTCCTCAAAAGCAATATGAATGTCCCAAGTTGAATATCGATGTGCGGATCTGTTAGAAACTGAATTGAGAATCGTTATATGATATGTTTTTAGCAGTGAACTAATACGTCGAATTGCTTCAGCCTGCTTTTTTACCCTTATGATTAATCTGGCAGTCTTTGGCCAAAGATCGTAGGGGATTGGAGTGAACATGAAATCTGGATGAAATATCTCCTCATCCGTATTATCGGCCTTTTCTTTACTGGTAGGGTAATATATACCAAAAAGAATGGCATCATCGAAGACAGAAAGGCTTTCTAAGATATTCCGATGTAATTGAAATGATCCGGTTTCGTCAAGATATCCAATTCCACTATACCTCATTTGTTGTCGTTTTAAGTAAAGTATTGTCTCCAAGGCAAATACGAAATAGCTTAAATCAAGAGCTAACTCCAAGTAAGGGTGGATCAACTCATCATTCAATGTTAGTTAAAATAAAAGATTTGTTTTTATAGGGAGATGCCTTATATCCTGAATTAACTATAGTATGTGAATTTAATATTTTATTCCCCATTCCGCAAGTTTGTTTACTGCTAGTCAATAATTTGTTTCTTACATAAGAAGTAGACAATTGGTAGTATTTCTTAAGGCATATATAAAATTCGATCATCATCCTGCTTCACTCCTAGCATCGTAAACAGTTGCTACAATACGCTCACAATCGACGGCGAAGTCATTACCGGAAAACTTAAACAATTCATTTAAATGAATGCTATTAACATGCAAGGGATTCTGTCTTGTAAAATGATTGCACTTTAAAGGGGGAGTTAGGATATGTATGTGTGATTATTTTAATAAACAAGAAAGGCATTGAATTTAGTAATTTAGCAGGGTTTGTAAACATTGTATTCCCCGTTAGAAAATTACTCACATTTTTAAAATAGACACAGTTTCAGCGCTAGAATAGTTGGCTCATGAGACACCTCTTCTAACTTAAATATTTTGAGCATTGTTGTCCAAATGTTGTACCCAACAAAAAAGCGGCTATGAATTTTATTTCATAACCGCTTGATTTTCACTTGTTGCGAAGGGTGGGATCGAACCACCGACCTTCGGGTTATGAGCCCGACGAGCTACCGCTGCTCTACTTCGCGATGTGGGAGGCAAAAGTAATACTAAAATGTATTGCCTCCAAGAATAAATTACATCTTTTTAGTTACATTGCTCGCACCGTTGGATCTGACTTCTTTTGGAACACCATTACCTTTGTAATATATGGAGCTGGCGCCACTTGCCTGAGCATACAGGTCCTTTGTAACCGTTATTTTAATATCTGATGCTCCGGAAGCCCTTGCAGTGCAGCTCTCTGTTTCAAGGTTATATCCTTTAAATTCACTTGCTCCGGAAGCTTCTATGTCAAGGGCCGGCGCCCTTCCCGTAATCGTGGCATCGGAAGCGCCGCTTTGATCAACGTTCAATTTATTGATTTCTATGGCGCCCTTAAAATCACTGGCTCCTGATAACCTGAGACTGAGTACATCTCCTTTGATCATTCCATTTACATAGATATCGCTCGCCCCGGAAGCTGTTAATGCCCTGATTGATTTGAATGATACATAAGCCACCAGTTTTTTGTTACCAGCCCTGTATTTCCATCCATCTGCCTGGTACCAGATTTTCAAAACACCGTTATCAACCGATGTTTTTATGTGATCGCGGTAACTTACCTCTGAAGCGCTCACCGCAACGCCGTCTTCATCCCCCTGCGATAAATACAAACTTATTCCACCTGAAACATTGATAGCCGAAAAACTGCCCACAGATCTTACATCCGCATTGGGATCATTAATGACTGTAGTTTGAGCGTTTACAAACACGCTCTGAAAAAAGGTTATCGCCGCTAAAAAGATTATTTTATTCATGTTTGAGAGTTTATTTTAAAAAAGATGGAACGACCTATAAGGTTTTGAAAAACTTATAGGTTGTTCATACGCTGCACCTTCAACAAATGTTACAAATCAATTTCAAATTAAATATATTTGTGCCGGTTTAATATAGTTATCAGTTCCTCGGGGTGCTGACCGCCAACTGTCAGGCCGGCTGAGATAATACCCGTAGAACCTGAACAGGGTAATGCCTGCGCAGGGAAGGTAGTCAACATATTCGTTCGCTTCACTTCGCTTACGCAGCATTTCTCCAAATCAATTTTAACCGGATATAATGTCCGGTCAACCATCAAAAAATAAACTGATGAAAAAATTGTCTTTGGCGATATGCTACATCTTATTGAATGTAACCATCTTCGCACAGAACACCTTTAAAGGAAAAGTAACAGACGCTGCCACCGGTTCCGCAGTACCGGGAGCAACCGTAAGCTTTCAAAACAATGGCAGCGTAGTAACCGACGAAAACGGAAGCTTTACAATCAGCATCCCGCCTCATTCTTATCTAATCAGGATCACCAGTATCGGCTATAAAAAACTGGAAACCCGCACGGCTTTTACTCCGGATGTTACCGAATTTAAACTGGAACGATACGATCTTTTCTTACAGCCTGTAGAAATACGCGCAATAAGAGCAGGTGACCAGGCGCCTTTTACCAAGACTGATTTGAATAAAAAAGAAATAGAAAAGAACAACCTCGCACAAGACCTTCCATTCCTTTTGAATCAAACTCCTTCCGTGGTAGTCAACTCAGACGCAGGTAATGGCGTAGGATATACCGGCATTCGTATTCGCGGCACAGACGCAACACGTATCAATGTAACGCTTAACGGCATTCCTTATAATGATGCGGAAAGCCAGGGAACTTATTTCGTGGATATGCCAGACATCGCTTCATCACTCAGCAGCATCCAGATACAACGGGGTGTAGGCACATCTTCCAATGGCGCCGGCGCTTTCGGAGCTTCCATTAATATAGCAAGCAATGAATTCAGGGAAGATGCTTATGCCGAAATTAATAACAGCTACGGATCATTCAATACCTGGAAACATACCGTTAAGGCAGGTTCGGGCTTGCTGAACGATCATTTTACCATTGATGCGCGCCTCTCCAACATTTCAAGTGATGGTTTTATCGACAGGGCAACAAGCGACCTCCATTCATTTTATTTATCAACCGCCTATATTAATAAAAAGTCAACGTTCAGGCTGAATATTATTTCAGGAAAAGAAAAAACCTATCAGGCCTGGAATGGCATTCTGCAGGATGATCTAAAAAACAGCCGCACATACAATTCCGCAGGAACGGAAAAGCCAGGCACGCCATATGACAATGAGACCGATAATTATCAGCAGGATCATTATCAGTTGTTCTTTAACCACCAGTTCAGCGATCATCTCACATTTAATACCGCAGTGTTCCTTACACGTGGCAAGGGTTATTACGAACAATATAAAGCCGCCCAATCATTTTCAAATTATGGATTACCCAACACCATCATTGGCGCAGATACAATCCGCAAAACGGATCTTGTGCGACAATTATGGCTGGACAATTATTTTTATGGAAATATTTTATCGCTGCAATACCGTCATAAAAATTTACAGGCAACGATAGGCAGCAGCATAACCAGGTATGATGGAACGCACCATGGCAATGTTGTCTGGTCGCAGATGTTTGTGCCGCTGAATTACCAGTGGTACCACCTCGATGCCCGGAAAACAGATGCAAGCATATACGCCAAGCTCCAGCAAAAAATATCTGACAACTGGAACGGGTTCCTCGACCTTCAGTACAGGCATGTATCGTACGATCTGAATGGGTTCAGAGACAATCCATCCCTGGTGGTAAACAACAAATACGATTTTATAAATCCAAAAGCCGGCATCAGTTATACTTATAAAAATCTTACTACTTACTTATCATATGCAGTGGCTAACAAAGAACCTAACCGTGATGATTTTGAAGCGGGCGTAAGCAACCAACCTAAAGCTGAAACCTTACATGATTTTGAATTGGGCATAGCAAAGAAGTCTTCCTGGTTCTCATGGGGAGTGACAGGCTATTACATGTTGTATAAAGATCAATTGGTGTTAACGGGTAAAATAAACGATGTGGGCGCTTATACCCGAACCAATATTCCCAATAGCTATCGTTCAGGCATAGAACTACAGGGAACCTTAAAAATGCTGTCGTGGCTCAATGCAGGCGGCAACATTGCTTTTAGTAAGAATAAGGTGAAAGATTTTTCAGAGTATATTGATGATTATGATAATGGCGGGCAAAAACTGGTGATACATAAGAATCCTGATATAGCTTTCTCTCCGGATATTATTAGCAGTGCTTCTCTGAATATTACGCCTCTTAAAAATGGTGAAGTAAGCTTTATAAGTAAGTATGTTGGACGGCAGTACCTTGACAATACCGGTAATAACTCAAGAAGCCTTGCGGCGTATTATGTGCAGGATGCCCGCATGTCGTACACCATTCATCATTCTATTATTAAAGAAGCGCAATTGATATTGCAGGTGAATAACCTTTTCAATAAAAAATACGAGCCTAACGGTTATACCTATAGTTATATCGACGGCGGAAGAACACAAACGGAAAATTACTTGTTTCCTATGGCGGGAATTAACTGGATGTTTGGGGTGATGGTAAAGCTGTAATTGCTATCGGCCGTCAGCACATTTTTTAGACTATTCCTAAACGTCATTCGCTGCCAGTGTGGCACTAATATTATTTTACAAACTTAGGGAGCCCAACTGTTTTTAGGATATGGTTTGCTTTGTCTATCTTTTCTTTGAATAAGCCTTTATCAAGGTAAGTGTCAAGCATCTTATCAACCTTTATGATAGTTGGTTTTTTAGTGTTTTTTTTATCCTGTTTCATCTTCTAAAATTAACTCTTTTTTCGTTTAACAAGAAATGCATCATACTCTATTGCCTTTTTAAAAGGCTGCCATTTTTGTTCAACAAGACCAAAAACTTCAAAGTCAGCCTCAATAGCTTCAATGTTGTTTGTAATTCCAATTCTATAAAGTCGAGTCCGTACTTTCGTGCTACCAATTGCAAAAATCAAAGCGTCAGGAAACGCATCTGTAAAAATATAAAGCGTAGATGCAACAGTTGCCAAAACTTTCGCGCTATCGCCATTATTGTTAATGACTTCGTCATCTATATGTCCAGTTACTTCATCTTTGTCACCAAAACCTAAATTATAAAAATGGTGTAGATGCGTCTCACTATAAATTACCAATTTAGAAATGTCTCCATGTATGCCCTGGCTAATAAATTCATAAACTTGTAAAGTAGCACCAATCGTCACCGGATACTTGTCGAATGTCATATTATTAAATATACCAATTTGTGTATCAAATGCTCCTGCGCCAAAGCATTTCCACTAACTTTAAAGTAGTAGTAAAACATTCGTAATAAGAAATATCCGCTGCAGAGCAGCAATTTTAAGCTGACGGCTGACAGCCTTCTTCACTTTACCGGCCCTTCCTATTCCTGCCAGGCAAGCATGCCACCATCCAGGTTTTTAGTATTGGTAAAGCCCATTGTTTCCAGGAACATACATGCTGTCTGGCTTCTGGCGCCACTGCGGCAATGCACGATAATTTCCTGCTCCTTCCAGTCTTCAATGTCATCAACCTGCATGGATTGTATTTTACCCAGCGGTAATAGTTTTGCGCCGATGTTAAACTCTGCATACTCAGAAGGTTCGCGAACATCTAGGATATTCAATTGCTCGCCGGCGTTTATTCTTTTCTTTAGTTCCTGCACGGTAATACGTTGCATAATATTATTTTTTATTGTGGTACTTCTTCACTTTTCATAGAGGTATCAATCCTTTCTTTGCGCTCAGCGCTCAGCCAGATATCAATCAACTGACCAGGACGGATACGATTGACCTTCCGGTCATCATTCAAACGTTCAGGGTTCTGACGATAGATAAAGGCATTCAGTGTATCATTTACACCCGCATCTACAATAGGCACCAGGCTTATTCCCATAGAATCCAGGCGCGACTGCGCTTCTTCATAACTCATTCCAAACAAATCGGGAACACTCATGTTTGTATTGGAAAGGCCGCTGCCTAGTACCAGTGAGATGGAAGATCCCATGGGAATTTTTGTTCCGGGTTTAATTTCCTTACCATTGTACAACTGGCTTAATATGGAGTTCTTGGCAAAATCAGGACGATATGAGGTATCTCCCAGCTTTAAGCCAAACTGTTTTAAAATCATGACTGCATTTCTAAAACTCCCGATCAGC
Source organism: uncultured Flavihumibacter sp. (assembly GCA_964242315.1). Classification (GTDB taxonomy): domain Bacteria; phylum Bacteroidota; class Bacteroidia; order Chitinophagales; family Chitinophagaceae; genus JADCRZ01. The sequence continues at coordinate 371 of CAXTDO010000055.1, read as the reverse complement.
CTGGGCATAACAACCATTGGAGGCACAGAACGATTTACGGTGAGGTATACGGTACGATTAATTTTCACCAGGGCATCCGCCTCCGGAACCTGACGCGTAACGGTTAATACAGGGATGGTGTCAATATAAACCGAGTCCTGCACCTTTACGTCAAAACCCTGGTCGTTCAACAACTTCGTAGCTTCGGTCATAGATTTTCCTGTAACAGAAGGGATTTTTAATATCCGGTTATGCATCGTAAGAATACCCAGCGACCCAAGAAAAATAAGAAATATAAAACCAACCACGAACATAGCAAATAAAATATTAACCCATAATGGCCGGCTTGTGATAAATTTAAACACATGTAAAGTTTTGATGAGTCCGGGTTA